>JAFGJF010000238.1 GCA_016929205.1 Anaerolineae bacterium | reverse complement strand
GATCCCGATCCCCCAAAAAATGCGCCTCGTCGAGGATGACCAGATCGGTGGCCACATCCCCGCCCAAGTGCATGGCATCGTACAACTGGTTGCGCAAAATCTCAGTCGTGCCCACAATGATCGGCGCATCGGCATTCTCTTTACGGTCGCCGGTCAAGATGCCCACATGTTCTGCGCCAAAAATACCGCCAAACTCGTCGTATTTCGAGTTGGTCAGCGCCTTGAGTGGAGAGGCATACCACGACTTGAGACCCTTTTCATAACACCTGGCAATCGCGCGTTCGGCGATCCAGGTTTTCCCCGCCCCGGTTGGGGCCGTCACCAGGCAATCGGCGTGCTCGATGGCGGCGAGCGCCTCGAGTTGAAAGACATCGGGCCGAAAAGGTCTTTGTTCGGGCACGCCGATGGCAGCAAAAACGTTTCGCAGCCTAGCATCTGCATTTGGCCTGATTGGGGGAATGCGAGTCGCCCTGAATCGCTTGGAACGGTATTTTTTTTGTATCATCTTATCTCTATCGTCAGGTAAACGACGACCAGTCGCCTACAAAACGTCCAGCAATATCGACACAACTGGGTTAGAATATGTTTGTCTATCTCTCTTCTCCCCCATTTGAAAGAGCCAGAGGCGATTTCGATCCCTCTGGCTCTATTTTTCGTTCATCCCGGCTTGGGCCGATCACGGTCTAGGGGCGAAACGGCAATTTGAGCCGGTGAATGGGCACGCGAGCCAGACCGGCTCTGTAGGGCAAACGCGATCACAAAAAGGGTGCCCAACACAACCGGCGCGACCAACCACCGTAATCCTACCTCCAGCGAAAGGCGATCGGCTATCTGGCCGGTCAGCGAGGCTCCGATGCCGCCCGGCAGCCAGCCTAATCCCATCACCAATCCGGAAGCAATCCCCACGCCGCCAGGCCAGCTCTCCTGGGCTAACACGATGCTGACCGGAAACGTCGCGCCCACCAGCATACCGACCGTAAAAACCAACGCCCATTGAGAAGCCCCGGACGCACCGACAAAAAGCCAGACGACGGGTGCAAGGATCACCAGACAAACCAGCAACAACTGCCACCGTCCGATACGATCCGAAAGTCGCCCGCCGAGCAAACTGCCCACGCCGCCGGCAGCCAGGAATACAAACATCATCTGCCCGCTGGCCGCCAGCGACCGTCCCTGGCTTTGAAGCCAGATCAGCAAATAAGTGCGCAGAGAAATCTGCAGCCATGCCAGGCACATCACCGCCAGCACGATCAAGACCAACCCGGCCGGGTTTTGCCTGGACACCGCGCCCGAACGGCCCGTATGCCCAACGGCCTTTGCCGGCGTGACCCGGGCAAGCTGCCAACCAAGGACGACGCTAAACAACAAGGCCAATGGAATCAAGAGCAAGGTGCTGCTCGTGCCCAGCCAGGCGATGCCGGCGGTCATCAGCAGCGGGCTCAACGCCGACCCCAATGTGCCGCCCACCGAAAAGATGGAAACGGCAGCGCCGCGTTTTGTCCCGCCGCCGCTCGAGGCGATAATCGCTCCGGGAGGATGAAACGCCGCCGATCCCAACGCGCCCAACCCGACAACCAGCGCCAGCAGCGCGTAATGGCGCACCAGGCCGGCCAGTCCCAGCATGATCCCAATCCAGGCCACACTCAAAGCACTCATGCGGCGCGGGCTCCACAGATCGCCGAGGTAGCCAAAAAATGGCTGGGCAAGCGAGGTGCCCACGCTGGAAACCAACGCCAACGTGCCTACCTGCGAATAGGTCAAGCCAAGCGTCTCGATGAGAATCGGATAGATGACCGGCAGTGAATTGCTGCACAGTTCGATCACAAGGTGGCCAAGGGCGATGAAAACAATCGACTGCATCGATCCTGACGGTCGTGGCGCCATGTCTTTCATCGTATGCTAGTCCATTCTGTGCGCCGGTCTGACGATGCGCAAAAAAGACTCTGCATAAGGCACGCCAGCAGGCACACCGTTATCGATGGCCCACTGGTGAATCATACCGACATAGTCCCGCCTCTCATCCATCTGGCTTGCGTGCTTGAGCAGCGCTTCGATCTTGAGATCGATCGTCGTACTGATATCCACCCAGGTATCGGGATTCAACGTCGACGTGACCAACACCTGGCGCACGCGGTGTGGTTCCAGGCCCTCCTCGGTTAGCTGTTCGGCAAAAGCCAACGGCATGGCCGCCGTCGGCGAAACCGCATCAATCGCGGCTTGTCCTACTGCGCGGTGATCGGGATGATTGATGTACATCCCGTCGACAAAAAGTCGCGTCGGATCGAAACAGACGACTGTGTCGGGCTTGAAACGGCGAATCTCGCGCACCAGGTCACGCCGCAGGTCCAGTGTGGGCTGCACTTCGCCGTCAGGATAGCCGAGAAAAACCACGTGGTCAACGCCGATGGCGTGCGCCGCAGCGCGCTGTTCCATCTCGCGAATGCGGGCCAATTCCTGGCGTGTGATCCCGGGTTGATGCGTGCCGGCGTCGCCGCTGGTTGCCAGCACGTACCTGACCTGCGTGCCGCCTTGCACCCACTTGGCGACCGTACCTGCGACCACAAACTCAATATCATCTGGATGAGCGGCAATCACCAGGGCGCGCTCGGGGAAATCGGGTTCAATGTTGATGTGTACCATGTTTATCCTCTAGATTAAAATTTGTAAAAACAGATCATCCTAGTTTACCATAGACTGGGCAATGATCGCAACTCGACCGCGTCACATTTATTCACCAAGGTAGGCCAACGCCGCTTGTACGCACTGGTCCAAATCTGAATCGGTAGACAAAACCAGCTTGGGGCCCTGGATCGGCTCAAACCGATCCTTGACCGCCCAATAGAGATCGACAGTGCGGTTTTGGGCCACGTGCCGGCCCGTCGCGACGTCATTCTCCAGCCGCCGCCGGGCCGCCTCGTCGGAACACACACATTCGACGATCTCGAGCCGGGTCTCGAGCCGGGCGGCAAACGCGCGCACCCGGTCGCGTTGATAGCGCCGCGAAAAAGTGCGTCCATCGAGAATGACCACCTTGGACGGATCGCGTCGCAAAAGATACTCGGCCGTTTCAAGCATAACCTGCATACAAAAATCATCTTGCTCTGTCGAATAGGTCATCTCGGGCGGTGGAAACAGTGCAGCGCGAATGACATCTTTGTCCAGGATCACGCTGGACGGCAAACGTGCCGCCAATCGGCGGGCCACCGTGCTCTTGCCCGAAGCCGGCAGTCCGATCATCATAATGATCATAGGTTTATCCTCCCCAAAACACAAAAACAGGGGTGCAGTATCACGGCACTGCACCCCTTGCAATCAGAACAGAAAACGAGATCAGACGGCGGCAATCGCCATCAAGGCATCATACGTCTCCTGGCGCACATTGGGCTCCAGTTCGGGCTGATCAAAGACGCGCCGCAAACCCTGGATGACCTCCTCGTTGCCGGCCGCACACACACCGAGCGTGTGCACCGCCGACCGGCGCAGCCGATCCGCGATCTCGGGCGTAAGGACCATCAGCAGCAGCGGCTCGATCGCATCCTCGATCATGCCATATTCGAGCAGCACCAGCGCCGCGTCGTGCCTGGCCTGGGCCATATAAGCTTGCTCGGTGACGGCCTTGAGATAGTCAACCGCCGGCTGTTCTTCCATAAAGCGCAGCACCGAGCGGGCAATCTCGACACGCAAGACGTCGTTCTTTTCATCGGGATCGTACAACACCGATTGAAGCCCTTCACAGGCCGGCTCTGCCCAGTCCTGCGGCAGCGCACCCAAAGCCCAGGCGGCTTTTTGACGGACGCGGCGGTATTCGCGCTTGTTTTGCAGAACGCTGATCAAGTCCTGGACAAACTCTTTATCGGTCACGCCCAACATGGTCAGCGATTCGATGGCCCGCTCGCGGATATCCTCGGTCGTGTTTTCCTCCTTGGCCCACACACGCAAAATGGCCACCGTCGCCTCGTCCAACGCTTCGATACCGGAAAGCCCCGCTTCACCGACGAGGGTAAACGCATCGTGCCTGGTGGAGCGATAGATACTCTTGTCGGCAACCAACTGCAGCACAAATTGGATGGACAAGGGACGCTCGCCCAATCCCTCGAGTGCGTGTGCGGCTGCAAGCCGGACAAAGTCTTTGTATTTCCTATCGGTCGTCTGGGCAATACTCTGCACCTTTTCAATGATCTCGGGATCGGCATAGCCCACGCGCCCCAGGGCATCAAACGCATCTCGCTGATCGATATAGCGCAGCTTGGTGTTCAACCCCATCTCCAGCAGCAGCGCCGCGACCTCTTTTTCGCGCCCCAACTTGCCCAACGTCTCGGCCAGTTCGATTCGCACGCTCGGGTCGACTTGCTCGTCAGCCACGAGTTCCCACAACCGGGCATTGAGCCCGTCATCGCGGACCGTTTGGGCCATCACGTTGAGCGCCTTTGCGGCCGCGATCTGAATCGTGAACGTGATTTTCTCTTCTTCGCTCACGCCACGGGCCAAAAAGATAAACGTGTCCAACAAATCACCCTGGCCGCCGTCAATCAGCAACTGGCCCAAGGCATCGGCGACCACACCACGCACGTCGATGGGCAGCGCGTTCCCCCGCGCCCACCCCATCATCTTGTTTCGAATCGCAGCGCCCAAGGCAGCATATTCCGCTGCGCCAGAATCCATGCCGAGGAACAACTGCCCCAACGACATCGCTGCCGCTTTGCGTACCAGGACGTTCTTCTCATCGTCGTTTTCGACCATCTCTTGCAGCACGTCTGCTGCCTCTTTTTTGCGAGCGCGCCCCAGGCGGCCCAGCAGCAAACCGGCTGCCTGGCGAGCCCAGCTATCCAGCACGCCTTCAAAGATATCAACCACTTCTACTTCTTCGGCCTCCGCCTCTTCTCTGGCCGCCATAGCAATTTCTCTGGCCTTTTCAAGCTCGCCTGCCGCTTGGGCTGCCTTCATCTTGGCAACGGCTTCGGCCGCCTTGGCCTCTTTTGCCTCTTTAGCCGCCTTGGCCTTGGCCTCTGCCTCTGCCTCTCGAGCGGCCAACGTCTTTGCAGCATCGATCGCCGCCTGCCCAAACTGCAGCGCACCATCGGTGGCCGAGGTGACGCCAGCCAGCGCAAACAAGAGGTCAACCGCATCCTGGCGTCCGGCCGCGCTGGCGTCACTCAGCCAGGCGAACAAGCCATCGACAATCCGCTGTTGAACCTGAGGATCAAGCGCTTGAGCAAGATCGCTGGCGGCCAAAGCCTGCGCCGCCAGGATCAGGTGGCGATGCAAAACCGCCTCGAGGGCATCTTTTTCCCCGGCGTCCACCAGGCCAAGCAAGAACTCGGCCCACAGCGCCGGATCCGACTGCGACAGGAAACGAAAAGCAAAAAGCAGCGGCTGCCGCCACGTCGTGTCCCACAGCCGGAGGGCGATGCCGGCCCATGCCGAATCGACACCATCAGCCACGCGCGAGGCAATGGCTCGTCCGACCAGGATATCTTGGAGCAGGCGGGACGAAAATCCCAGGACGTCCTGCTCCTGGGCAATCAGATCCAGGTGAGAGACGCTCTCTTGCAGCAGCGTTTCGGCGGCGCGCTGCGCGCGGCGCTTGTTCAACCCAAGCGCGCCATCCTTTTCTGCTGCACCGGCCAACCACATCCGGGCTTGTTCGACGGTGGCGCAAGAGACGCCTTGCTCGCGCATCGCCATGGCCAGATCCTGCCACAGACGGTGGCGTTCGGCGTATGACGGATCGTTGGCCGCACGCCCTTCGACCGTCCACGCATCCAACGACGCGTTCCAGGCCGCTTCCAGATCGGCAGCGACGTGATCGCTCCACGGCTGGAGCACAAAGCGCGCAAACAGGTCACTGCTCAAAGCCACTTCGGTGGCGTTGCTGCGCGCGGTCACGACAAAACGCGCGCGCGCAAACTGCGCCGCCCACGTTTCAATGCGGCGAACCATCTTGGTGCGGCTTTGCGCACCGGCGATCTCGTCCAACCCGTCCATGCAGACAACAATGTGTCCCCCCCTCAGTGCGGCGGCAAAAAACTCGGCCGTGACCTCTTCCAGGCCCAGGTTTTCCTGTGCATCTTGGGCAAGATACTCAGGCAAGGACAGCTCGGAAGCGGTCAATGCGGGCAGATCGACGAGCACGGTCAGCATGTTTTCGTTAAACGGATGGGCCGCCAGGTCGCGCAGCACGGTCGTTTTGCCCGCGCCCGCCTCGGAGAGCAAGATGAGCCGGTGCTCGCTCTGCACCAGACCACGCACGGCGAGCGGCTCGCCAAAGGGGGCACGGCAGGCAAGCTGCACCTGGGCCAGTTCGTCCAGTCGTTCTCGGATCCGGCTTTCGACGGCACGCTTGCGATCCCGGTCCAGGTTTTCTTGCACACGCTCCATTTCACGCGTGGCATACCGGGGACCGCGATAGGCCAGCACAGGCGCCACTGCTTCGGGCAACAAAGCAGCGTAGCGCTGAGCCATTTTGTTTGAGTAATCGGTGAAACTAGCCATGGATAATCTTTCTCCTTTAGGTGTGATACGACCTGCCCAATCTACCTACGCTCAAGCCGGGAAAACAGACTGTGTTGGGGAGATACCTCACTTTGGCAAAAACCCTCGCTGGAGCAACGCTTGTTTAGGTCAATCGGAAAAAAAAAGCACGTACCTGTATCATACGTGCCCGACATTAGATCTGTATTAGAAAAACATTAGATTTGTATTAGAAAAACCGGACAAGATTGACAGAATTGGCCATCACGATGGTGGCCATCACGATGGCGGCCATCACGATGGCTTGAAAAACGGCACGCGTCATCAATGATGATTTTAAGGTAGATGGATCGTTTGGCACACAACCCAGGGATTATACAGGAGATTTGAAAATCACACAAAACACCTCCCAAGAATACAAACCCTCCCTTGTTTGATCCCGATAGCTACCCGTTAGCCATCCGATAGGCAAGACGCGGCCAAACATGATATCATGTACTCAAACGAGCAGAAAAAGGAGTATGTGATGAAAAAGCAGTTATCGATTGTCTTATTTACCGTCGTGTTGGCCGTCGCCCTACAGGGCTGTATGGGTGTGATTGTCCGTGGCTCGGGGCGGGTCGTCGAACAAGAACGCGACGTGAGCGGTTTTGACCAGGTGGCCCTGTCGGGCCAGGGCACGCTGCACATCGAGGTTGGGCGCAAAACGGCGCTGCGCATCGAGGCCGAAGACAACCTCATGCCCTACCTGGAAACGAGGGTGCAGGGAGATCGCCTGACCATCGGCGTGCGGAACGGGACGATCTTGAGCACTATGCGCCCGATCCACTACTACCTGACGGTCAAAGACCTGGACACACTGGTGCTCTCGGGCAGCGGCAAGATCGTCGCCCCCGACCTGCAATCAGACGCGTTCACCGTCACCGTGAGCGGGTCGGGCCAGGTTGAAATGGATGACCTGGAAGCGGACGACGTGCACATCCGG
>JAFGJF010000237.1 GCA_016929205.1 Anaerolineae bacterium | reverse complement strand
CTCAAGTTGGGACGACCAGTAGACGCAGGTGCAGTCAGTAACAGGCCGAATCGATTCTATCCTTATGCTTCAACCGGGCAAGGGCACTATCAGATCCATCACGGCGTCGAGTTTGTCAATCCGTCGGGAACGCCGGTCATTGCCGTTGCCGGGGGAACGGTTGTGGTTGCCGGCGCCGACGACCAGGAACAATGGGGACGCCATCTCGGTTACTATGGTTTGCTCATTGTCATTCGCCTAGACGATTCGTATAGTGATGAACCTGTATTCGCCCTCTACGGACACCTTTCACAAATCCAAGTGGTTCGTGGACAACACGTGCAGCGCGATGCCGTCATCGGGCAGGTGGGAATGAGTGGGGTGGCGCTCGGCCCGCATTTGCATTTTGAGGTTCGGGCGGGGCAAAATACGTTCTATCACACGCGAAACCCGGAACTGTGGTTTGATCCATTGGATGGGCATGGCATCATTGCTGGCAGTGTGAGAGACGAGAACGATCGGCCGATCGAGGGCGCTTTGGTGACAGTCCATCCACTCGAACAGCCTGACCGCTACTGGCGTGAGACCCACACATACGAGGGCGTCCAGCGAGAGCAACTGGGTCGTGATGACTATTGGGACGAAGATTTCGCACTCGGGGACGTACCGATAGGAGATTATGTGGTGCGCGTTCGTGCGCGCGGCAAGCTCTATACACGTCAGGTCACCGTCAGGGATAGAAGCGTTGCTTTTGTTTCGATTCGCATTCGTGGGGACGATCATTTGCCAAAAACAGGTCCAAACGGTATAATACTGCAACCGTAACGGGGAAGTGTCGGAATTGGCAGACGAGCGTGACTTAGGATCACGTGGAGCAATCCGTGCGGGTTCGACTCCCGCCTTCCCCATAGAGAGCACAAATCAACAGCCTCCTGTGTCATTGTAGACATATTTTCGCCGTTGTGGCAGAGAAATGCCTACAGCCCTCAATCCCAGCGGTACCTGTGACACAAACAAGCTCCATTCTTGATAGTGGAGCTTGTTTGTGTTCTTGTCGTTCATCTGTTCGTGTAAAAAAGCGCATAGATCTTGAACGTTGGCAAATCCATGCCGTTCCTGTGTAGCTTATTTCAATATGACGGGCAAGAATAACTCGTTATAGGGCCAAAACGCATTGTTTGATATTCCGGATCGCCCTCCCTCGTTTTGTGTGGTCAAGGCAAAATAGATTGTGTCCCCGGCATAGGGTACGGTTGCCGTGTACATCTCGGAACTGCCGGCCAATCTATCGTCAAGGCGTACTGCGCTGTCCCAGCTAGATCCATCTATGAATTGCAGAGCATAGCGCAAAGTTGTGGTCAAGGCATCTGCCGGTGCGCTCCAGGTCAACGTGGCCGTCAAGGTATTCGTACCAGTTATGGCCTGCCTGATCCTCAGGTCCGTCACTGCTTCGGGTGCCGAGATACCGTATTCATCTGCGCCGACATCTCGCCCGCTGCCAATGGGACGAGTGTCGCCGTCGATATCCTCATCACACAGGCCGGCGGCAACAGGCTCCCCCTGGTCAATTGCTGTCAAAGCTGTTGAATCCAGGTGCAGGTCCCCACCAGCACCGTCGACAAAAAGGGCGAGCGGCTGGTACGCCAGGTTGCCCGACAGCCGCACCGTGCCGCCTCGATCCATCAGGTTGTGTGTGAGCAGATTGTTGACAATGTCCACGTCCGTGTGGTCGAAACGCCACTCAATGCCAGAAAAGGGAGGCTGTGTTGCAGCGACGGTATTGTGTCCCACCCAGGCACCACATGCCTGCCAGAGACAGATGCCGCAGTCAAAGCTGTATTGCGAGCTAAACAAACTGCTATCGCTGGCAAAAACCAAGTTGTTGCGAATGATCCCACCATAGTGGTCGACATAGCCGCCTTCCGCGCTGGGGCACGGATTGTCACTATAGGCTCGTGCCTCGCCGCTCTCTGCCAGGCCAAAGCCGATGCCGCGCGCGTTGTCGCGCAGGGTGTTGCGTTCGACGATCGTGTCCCGGCAGCCACGCCAGAGATGAATGCCATGCTCCGACAGCCCATTTGGGCACCAAAAGCCCTCGATCTCGTTGTCACGAATGGTCCAATCCCGTGCCTGGTGGGCATCAACGCCGCCGGTGTAACAATTGTTCCGAATGTGGGGTCGCCCGGCAGCGGTCAGTTCAATGTGCGAGCAAGCGATAAGGCCGTTGTCTGGATAATCGCCGTCTGCTGCAGGATTGATCTTGATTGCCTGCTCTCCGGGATCAATGATGTGGACATTATAGATGATTGTGTTCAGCGTGTCGCTGCCATCAGTCATCACGTGGATGGGATGATAATACGCTTCACGCAGTGTAAGATCGGCGATCGTGACGTTGGAAGCAACAACTTGGACAATCTCGGTGGTGAGATAATTGCCGTCCAAGACAACGGCTTCTCGGTTGCCGCTGGCCGACCGCAGTGTTACGTTGGGCGTCGTGATGCGCAGATAGGCCCCATCAAGCGCATATGTGCCATCGGCAATGAGGATCGTATCTCCAGGTGAGGCATTGTTTACGGCATTCACCAGGCCACTCGCACTGGATACATTGACGATATTGCCAGTGAGCGGTAATGCGGGACAAAAGTCACTGGCTTGCGGGTGTGGCTGTGCGATAACAGATGACGGCCAAGAGACGGACAGCGTCCGATCGCTGGATAGCGTCCAGATGGATGAACCAAACAAGCAGAGACCTGTCAACAGGATCATCGTCAAGTATTTCATTGGATTCCCTCCATTTGGCTATTACGTCCATTCAAAGATCATTTTGCCTGTTCTGCCTTCATCGAAAATGCGGAATGCTTCCGGCGCATCATCGATGCTGAAGCGGTGGGTGACCATCTTTTCCATAGGCAGCTGGCGGTCGATGATAAATTGGACCAGGTCCCAGTACATATAGATCGGGATGACGAACGAGCCCATCAGCGTAAGCTGGCGACCGATAAACTGTGACGGGTTGAGCGTTTTTTCGCGCACACCAAAGCCGACGAAAGCTGCTTTGCCGCCCAATCGCAAACAGTCGACGGCACCGTTTTGTCCCGCGGCACTGCCTGACGTCTCAAAGGCCAGGTCGGCTCCTTCGTCATGGGTCAGTTCGTGGATTGCATCGCGGATGTTCTCTACTTGTGTAGGGTCAATCACTTCATCTGCGCCTAATGCCAGCGCCAGGTCTCGCCGCTCCCGGATCGGCTCAACGCCGATTACACGCCCGCCCATGCCTTTGACCATCAGCAGCCCGCACAGGCCCACCGGCCCCTGGCCAAAGATGGCGACTGTGTCGCCGCCAGACGGCTGCAGCTTGCGCATCGAGGAATAGGCCGTGCCCGCCGCACAGGCGATCAAAGCTCCGTGGGCAAAGCTCAACTCGGCCGGTAAGGGCAGGCAGTTGCGCTCGTCGGTGAGGATATAATCGGCATCCGCGCCGTGGATTGGGCCGCCATAACCGCGCCGCTCGGCGCACCACATTATGTTGCCAGCCAGACAGTGCTTGCAATGCCCACAGCCGAGATAGTGATAGACCGATACCCGGTCGCCCACCTTGACCCGGGTTACGTTCTCGCCCAGCGCGGCGACGACGCCGCTCGGTTCGTGCCCGGGAATCGTGTTGTTGCCAGCGCGCTGCTTGGCGCTCTGCCGGTAGAGGTGTAGGTCGCTGCCGCACAGGCCTGATGCTTTCATCTGAACGACAACCTCGTCTGGTCCGGGTGTGGGGTCGGGGAAATCGCGCACCTCGGCACGACGGTCGCCTGGAAAAACAACGCCTCTCATTTTTACTCCTTTCGCATGTACAGATCTAAGCGTGTTTCGGCCTTGCTGGCAATATGGAAAACGAGGCAGGCTGTCTTGCATAAAGCCTGCCCCGAAAAGTTTGTAGCAATGCGTTTAGCCAAGTGCCTGCAATTCGTAGGCGGGCAGTTTCTTTCCGGCCATAATCGGCTTGATACGCGCGAAACGCTGCCGACCATCGACCAGCGGGATGCTGGGCCAACCGTCGCCGATCAGCGGGCGGGCGTAACAGACGAAATCATCGGTCACGTCGACGCCGCTCTCGGCGATCCATTCCGCTGGGAAGGTGCGTTCGGAATTGGCAACCAGCTCTAGCGGCACTTTGTCATAGTAAACGCTATAGATCGGGCCAGGCTTGCGCAGGATGGTTGCCATATAGCCGGAACCGTCCTCGGCGGCAATGAGAGCCGCTTTCTGGCCGGCCTTGTAGGCTTCTTCCATATCCACTGCCGAGGCATAGATCATATTATGTCGCTGGTCGGTGCCAGGGATGTTGCCCCGCGCCGAACCGCGTGCCGCCAGGCCAACCTCGTTGAGATAGTTGACCACAGTCTGTTCGACCGACGTGCCGCTGGCGCCAAACATGGTATGGCCGAACGAATCCTTGCGCGCGCCGATGTCGCCCACGTCGAACCCTTCGCTGACCACAACTAGTGCGCGCCCGTGCCTTTTGAGCATATCATTGACTTGATCGGCCAAGACTTCAAGCGTGAGGCCAGACTCTTTGAGAAAGATCAGCAGCGGCATCTCGCGCTCTGGGTCGGCCAGGCGCGCGGCGGCAGGAATGTAGCCGATCTTGCGCCCCATAGCTTGCATGACCAACACCGGGTCGGCAGGGCAGGAACCGGCATTTTCCTCGTTGGCATTCTGGATGGTCAATGCCCAATAGCGGGCCACCGATCCGTAGCCCGGGGTGTGATCGATCAACCTGAACTCGCTGTCACCGACATCATTGTCGATCGTCTTGGGCACACCGGTGCCGACCAAGTCCAGCCCACGTTCCTGGGCCAGTTTGGCAATCTTGTGCGCGGTATCCATCGAATCGTTGCCACCGTTGTAGAAAAAGGTGCCAATGTCGTGAGCTTTGAACACCTCGATCACACGTTCAAAATCTTCGGTTTGTTGCGCCTTGAGTTTGTAGCGGCAGGTGCCAATCGCGCCAGCAGCCGGTGTCGTGCTGAGCAAGGCGATCTCTTCTGCCGGCTGAGCCGACATGTCGATTAGTTCTTCCTTGAGCACGCCTTCGATGCCATGAAATCCGGCATAGACGGTGCCAAACGTGTCGGGCATAGCCCTGCAGGTCTCGACAATGCCGCGCAGCGAACAGTTGATCACCGGGGAAGGCCCGCCGGATTGGGCGACGACGACGTTTTTGGGTTTGGACATAGTTTTTCTCCCGTCTTTACGCGTTATATGTACTCGCTGTCGTATCCCCGCCGGTGCCCGTCCAGTTGGTGTGAAAGAATTGACCACGCGGCTTGTCGACGCGTTCGTAGGTGTGCGCACCAAAATAGTCGCGCTGTGCCTGGAGCAGATTCTGCGGCAAGCGGGCGCGGCGGTAACCGTCAAAGAAGCTCAGTGCGCTGGACATTGCTGGAATGGGCACGCCCATCTCGACGGCTTTGGCAACCACGCGCCGCCATGCCGCCTGCGCTGCCTCAACCTCGGCTTTGAAATAGTCGTCGAGCAGCAAGTTGGCCAGCTTGGAATTTTTGTCGAATGCATCTTTGATCCTGCCCAGGAAGACCGAGCGAATGATGCACCCGCCTCGCCACATCAGGGCGATGCCGCCCAGGTTGAGGTTCCAACCATACTCCTTGGCTGCTTCCTGCATCAGCATATAGCCCTGGGTATACGAAATGATCTTGGAGGCATACAGGGCATCGTGCAGGTCTTTGAGAAATGCAGCCTTGTCACCAGTGAATTCGACTTGAGGGCCACTCAGTACATTGGAAGCCTCAACACGTTCTGCCTTTAGTGCCGATAGACAGCGGGCAAAGACGGCTTCGGCAATCAGAGTCAACGGGATACCCATATCGAGCGCCGAGATGCCGGTCCACTTGCCGGTGCCTTTTTGTCCGGCTGTGTCGAGGATCTGGTCCACGACGTATTCGCCATCCTCGTCCCGGTAACCCAGGATATCGCGGGTGATCTCGACCAGGTATGAGTCGAGCTTACCCTCGTTCCACTCGACGAACACCTCGTGCATATCCTGGTTGCCCATTCCCAGCACTTCTTTCATCAAATAGTAAGCCTCACAGATGAGCTGCATGTCACCATACTCGATGCCGTTGTGGGTCATTTTCACATAGTGACCGGCACCGTTTTCCCCGACCCAGTCGCAGCAAGCTGTTCCATCTTCGACTTTGGCAGCCACAGCTTGAAAGATCGGCTTGACGTGAGGCCACGCTGCTGGCGAACCGCCGGGCATAATTGACGGGCCATGGCGCGCACCCTCCTCGCCACCGGAGACGCCGGTGCCGATGTAAAGCAGTCCTTTCGACTCTACGTATTCTGTACGGCGGATGGTGTCATTATAGTTCGAGTTTCCACCATCGATGATGATGTCGCCCCGGTCCAGGTGTGGGATCAATTGATCGATAAAATCATCGACCGGCTCGCCAGCTTTGACGAGCAGCATAACCCGTCGCGGCGTTTTGAGCGCGCCAACCAACTCTTTGATCGAGCGTGTGCCGATGATCTTGCGTCCTTTGGCTTCACCGTCGATGAACTCGTCGACACGAGCAATGGTGCGATTGTAGACGGCGACGGTGAAACCGTGGTCTTCTATATTGAGGACCAAATTCTGGCCCATTACGGCCAGCCCAATTAAGCCAATATCTGCCTTGGACATCGTTATCCCTCCTAAAAACTAAAGCTGACTTGCTAGTTAAATGACTGCCCCATATCTGTCTCAGTTTGCTCTTTTGTCTCTTTGACAAAGGTCGAGGTTGCAATGAGTTCATTGAGTTTGGCTTCATAGGCCTTGCCATCGAGTGGCATCTCGATCGGCTGGCCGGTCAACGACGAATAAAGCATACTGTTTGCCAGCACTACTGAATTGATGCCTTCTTCTGCCGGGGCGATCAGTGGTGCGCCGGTGAGAATAGCGTCGGCATAGTTTTTGAGGATCTCGCCATGCTGACCGCCATGATTGTCAAATGTGTAGGTTTCCACAGAGGTGCCAGGCTGAGCAAATGATTTTTCGCATGTTCGCAAAAACTCGGTTGCCGGTACCTCGTTGCGTGTAAAGACAAGTTCGTCGTTCTCGTAGACCAGTTTGCCATTATCGCCGACGATTTCAAAGCGGTTGGTTCCCGGCGCTTCGCCGGTCGTGGTAACAAAGAGGCCTGTGCAGCCCCCCGGATACTCCATATAGGCTGTGACCTCATCTTCGACCTCGATGGTGTGGCGTTTACCGATGCCACAAAATCCATGGACTTTGTCTGGCATACCGCAGATCCACTGCAACAGGTCAAGGTTGTGCGGGCATTGGTTGAGCAACACGCCACCGCCTTCGCCGCCCCAGGTTGCGCGCCAGCCGCCTGAATCGTAATAGGCCTGGGTGCGAAACCAGGTGGTGATGATCCAGTTGATGCGTACAAACTTGCCCAATTCGCCCGAGTCGACCATTTCTTTGATTTTTTTATAGTAGGGATCGGTGCGCTGGTTGAACATCGCCGCGAATACCAAGTCGGGATTGGCTTTATGTGCGGCGATCAGGCGTTCGCAGTCAGCTTTGTGTACCGAGATCGGCTTTTCAACGAGCACGTGGTGGCCGCTGTTCATAGCAGCGATGCCGATCGTGGTGTGTCCATAGTGCGGCGTGCCGACGGTTACCGCATCGACGATCTTGTCCGCAAACAGCTTGTTTGTGTCATAGTAGGCCTTGACTCCATACTGTTCCGCCGCAGCGTCAGCTTTTTCGGGCACGATATCGCACACTGCGGTCAGTTCGAGTTCGGGGATCATATCGATGAGACGCAAGTGCATATTCCCGATGTTGCCGATGCCGATGACAGCGACTTTGACTTTGTCCATTTTACAATCCTTTCAAATCTTCAAATGACGGAAATCTGCGAGCAGCTAGTTGGCTATTTCCCTTGTTCACTTTCCAGGCGGTACAGCATTTCACCTGCCCGAGGCACAAGTAGAATGCCTTCGCTCTCACGATGTTTCCATTCCTCAAGGTTGATCGTGTTGGGATCAATATACCCGAGGTTTAGTTTTTCGCATCGTTCTTTTGGCACGCGCGTGGCCAACGTGACCTTGATACGCAACTTTTCCTCTCCTGTTTCGGCATCGTAGGTACCGGCCCCGCGCAGGTGAGTGCTGTGCGCGATAACGCCCCATGGTTTTTCTTTGAATGTATCCCATTGCTTGAGGAAATAGTCCCGGCAGTGATAGCCGATTTCGTCCAGGATCTTGCCGTGTGTGTACGAGATTTCGTCGATATGCGGGGCATAGATGATTACCTCACCTCCGTCAGCGATGGCCGGCTCCATTTTGTACATCCCTTTGGCCGCTGTCCAGATGTCGTCGTAGAGATGCGGCATCACCGAGAGGACGCGCTTGAACGGCTTGGGCACGTACACCACGTGGTGCCGAGCTGACAGGTCAGCAGCGGATTCGTAGGCTTTTTCGGGCGTGCCAAAGTAAAGCCCAACCAGGTCGTGATGGCCCTTGACCACCATGCTAAAACACAGCTTGGGCAGATCAATGAGCGACGCCGCACGGTTGATCGTTTCACGGACGGGCGTGTGCTTGGTGCCGATCACCTTCCAGCTCGTGATCACCGCACCTAACCAGTGTGAAAAGTTGATTACTTCGGGGCCGGCGACGCCGGGAAAGAAATACTTGTTGCCACCCGAAAAACCAACGACCTCGTGCGGAAAAGTTGGTCCGCAGATGATCACCTGGTCATAGTCCCACAGCATCTTGTTGACTGTCACTGGCACGTCCATCTCCATCAAGCCGCCCGTAATCTCTTGGATTTCTGCTGCTGGAATGGTGCCGATGTGTTTGAACGTATCCGGATTCTCCCATTCGTGATTAAAGATGTTTACCTTGGCGTACTTGGTTGCTTTTTCCTCGGCCGTCAGGCCATAGAGCTTGAGCAGTGCGTGCTCGTCCATTGCCATGTGCGTGCCCAACGCGATCAGATAGTCGAGTGCTGCGGTTTTTTCGCCAATGGCATCGTAAAAGACACGGAACATCATGTCCATCGGCGCGGAACGAGTGGCATCGGGTGTAATAAACAACACACGCTTGCCGGTCATATCGTGCTCGGCAAAAGCCTGGGCAACGATCTCGCGAACCTCGACCTCGGCCAGTGTCCGGTCTGTAAATCCTTTTCCTAGGGTCATTCAGATCTCCTTTTGGAACGCAAAGAGAAAAACCAGTTGTATCATCTTGTCCACGGCGGAATTTCTGGCATAAATTTCTGAAATTCGGCGATCAATTTGGCCTCGTATTCTCCCTCGTACTCTTGGTTCAGGAATTTGTGCAGCGCTTCTTCGTAGAATTGCTGCCAGCTCTCTTCCTCATGACCAGGGTTGACTGGGTAAAACAGGGCGTTGTTGGCGCGCGCTGCGCGCATGTCGCCTGGTGCATCGCCGATCATCAGCATATGATTGGGGGTGTATTTGCCGCCGGCCGCCCACTCGATGTGCTGTGTCTTGGTGCCTTTTTCCTGCCCGGCGATGATCCGCACATACCTGTCAATCTTGTGTTCCTGCCACTCGCGGTACAGCGCCTCATCCGGTGTCTGTGAAACAACGATCATGTCGGCTTTGTCGAACAAAAAATCGAGGCTTTCTCGCAAGTAAGGAAAAGGGGGTATGCCGTGTACCATATCAGCAATAGTGGCATTAACAGCCAGGCTCCAGGCCATCGCTCGCTCCAGTTCATCTGATGGGTGCGCTTGCTTGTAGGCTGCCATGCCGTCGTTGCTTTTGGGGTAGGCTGCATCGGCGATAAAGGTGCGGATATCCGGGGCCTCCGGGATGGTTACACCGCGCTTGATCACTTCGGGGCGTTCGCGTAGCAAGTCAAAGACTTTGATCAGTGCCGGCCAGCGATTGACGCCACGCCACGCAGAGTAGAGGTTGGTAAACTCGGACGCTTCGCGTGCGTATTTGCTCACACCCTGCAATCCCCAGTGGTTGATAATGTTAGGTGTAAAGCATTCTTTGTGCTTGATCTCCATCGTGTCAAACGCGCAGCCATCGGAATCAATACCAACAAAAAAATCGTACCTGGGCTCCATTTCGAAAAGTGGCTTTGCTGCTTCTGGAATGTTCATCATTGTCTCCTTGTCTTTTTGGTTCCTCTTGTCTGTTACACGCCACTGTAGGCTGAGAACCCGCCGTCGATGGGAACGACGACTCCGTGTACGAACTTGGCGCTGGGTGAGAGCAGCCAGAACACGGTACCAATCAGATCCTCGGGGTCACCAAAGATCCCCATCGGCGTATGATCGAGGATTTGTTGTCCACGCGGTGTCCATTTGCCACTTTCTTCGTCGAGCAGCAGGAAACGGTTTTGGGTAGTCAGGAAAAAACCAGGGGCAATGGCATTGACGCGGATCTTGGTCGAGTAGTTTTGCGACATGTGTACGGCCAGCCACTGTGTGAAATTGCTAACCGCGGCCTTGGCGCCCGAGTAAGCCGGGATCTTGGTCAGAGGGCGAAAAGCGTTCATCGACGAGATGTTGAGAATTGAGCCCTCGCCTTGCTCGGCAATCAGTTTGCCAAAGACCTGACTGGGCAGCAGGGTGCCAATAAAGTTGAGGTTGAACACCCACTGCACGGCATCGGCAGGCAGATCAAAAAAAGGCATATCAGGGCCGGTAGTTGCTTGCTTTTTGTTGCCTCCCGCACCATTCAGCAAGATATCAACGCGACCAAACTTGGCCAATACAACATCCTTTGCCGCTTCGATGCTGGCCTTGTCCAGCACATCACACTTGACGGCAATTGCTTGACCGCCGTTTTCGGCAATGTCATCGACAACCGCCTGTGCTGCATCTGTAAAGATGTCGAGCACAGCAACCTTGACACCGGCTTTGCCCAATGCTTTGGACAGTGCGCCACACAGAACACCTCCACCACCTGTTATAACAGCGACTTGGCCTTTCAGGCTAAACAGCTCGTTGATATACTCTTTACTCATCAGATACTCTCCTTTTGTGAAAATAGACAAATCATATGCAGTAAATCCAAGTACGTTATTTGAATGGCGCTAAATGCTTGTCGAAATGGATTTTCAGCACACGATAGTAGGCTTCTGGATCCGAGCGGAGTGCCGAAAAAAAGCGGTTCTTGAACAAATAGCTGCCATCACTCTTTAGGGTTGTCAACACTGAGCCAAACGTCACGTGCAGTATTTGCCGGTTGTGGAAATTGTCCAACGTTGTAACCAGTTCATTGTCTTTTAGATCTTTGGAGCGTAGTGCTTGGGATGGTTCGGCGGAAACGTGATAGGTCACTTTATCTTGATCGTAATGAGCAAATCCAAAGTCAAGAATTTCGCGGAACAGGATCGGATCAATGCTGGCGATGGCGCGCAGCGCCTCCAGGTAACTGGTTCCTGCTGTTTTGAGGTGGACGAGACGATGGGTATGTTTGGCCATGATTGGGTAGATGCTGAATTTATCCGAACCAGAGTGGATGCTGAGTTTGTACGGGCCGCAACGGCGGGCAATAGCCGCATGCTTGGCAATCTCGCGTTCAAACTCGGCCAGATCACCGATATAATCCACACCCTTTTCAAAGCGTCCTACATAGCGCGGTGCAAGGCTTACCCATTGCACACCTAGTCGTTTGAGTTCGGAGGCAATAAAAAAGTGTTCTTGAGGTGAGGTCGTCGTGTCTGTTTCGTCTACCGATACCTCGACCTCAAAAGGCACATTGCCCATTTTGTGCTCTAGATAGCGGTACATCTCGGCGACGTGGGCAATGGCTTTGCCATATTTGGCCACGGCGCGGAGCAGCGTCTCTTGATCGAATGTGACGCTGAAATCGCCTTCAATCTCGAACGTTTTCAAATAGCGCTCGCGCAATGCAGCTTCGCTGTCAGCCAAACGAGCCCACGGTATAGAGGCAACCTTGCGTTGTAGGGTGGCCAAATCATCGGTGTGGGCCTCGTTGTCGACGTGTTCGCGCGGGTCAAATGTATAGAACGTGAACCCGGCGGCGACGCATACATCCACGTCTTCTCGTGTCTTTAGATGATCGGCATCCGCACCATAGCCATCGCGCCAGCCTTCTTGAAATGCACCCCACGTGCCATCGTTAACCACATCTTCAGGTGTTCGCTCGGTGCGCTCCATTTCGCGGATCGATTGTTGGGTAAAGATTGGAGCGATACCCGAGCCACGAATCGCCCATACGTGCCCTGGCGTGGCCAATCCGAGGCGATCGCCGCAGCCGGCCGACGTCTTTAGTCCCAGCGTGGTCGGTTTGGTAAAAGGCAAAAGGACGTGGAGTGCCACGGCGTTTTGGTATGAGGTTGGGCATAAGCGCAGGTTGAGTGTCTTGCCATCAACGACAGTATCACTCTCGATGCCATCAAACGCATCCAATGCTGCATTTTGGCGATCAAACAAAAGGGCGACGATCTTGTCATCGCCTTTTTTGCCCAAAAGAACAAGAGCATGATGCGTAAAAGTGAGCGAGCGCCAGTAAACAACGTCGAGCGCCGTGATTTTGGACAATTGTTTTGCCAATGGTATTGCGTCTTTTTCCAAGAGCGGGGGATACAGAGCGTGAGATTCTAGCAGGTCAAACAGGTTAATCATAGAATTATTCCTTTCTTTCGCCATCGTCCAACACGGCCGTCGAGTTCCGAATGACCAGACGGGTATCAAGCACAATTGGATCGGGCTGCCAGTTTTCGCACTCCATCATGTTCAAGGCCAATTGCAGTGCTTTCTGTCCCAGCGTGTATTTGTCAATGTGTACAGTGGTCAGCGCGGGAGAAAGCAAAGAGGCGAGATAGATATCATCGTAGCCGATAATGGAAAACGACTGAGGCACACATCGTCCAAGTTCCTGGCACGCATGGAGCACGCCAACGGCACTCAGGTCATTGTATGCCAATAATGCTGTCAGTTCTGGCGCTCGCTGAAGCAGATCCATTGTTGCATCATACCCACCCTGGGCCTGGGGCGAACAATGGATCTGCCAAAGAGTTGAGGGGGTAATGCCCCACGCTTTCATGGCGTGCCAGTATCCTTTAACGCGCTCTCGCCCGCTGTGTGAGTTTAGCGGGCCGGCAACCATACCGATGTTGCGATGTCCCAGTTCGAGCAGATGGTTGACGGCTTTTTGCGCTCCGCCCATATCGTTGGCCAACACGCAGCCCGTCCGGGAATGCTTGATCCGGCGATTGACCAGCACCAATGGCTGGTAGCGACTAGATAGATCGCCCAGTTCCTGATCTGAAAGGCGAGCACTACACAGAATGAGGGCATCTACACGCTGTGCTTCTAAGGAGTGAATGGCCCGTATTTCGCGATGTAGATTCTCATCCGCGTTACACAAAAAGATGTTAAAATCGGCTGCGTGAGCAGCATCCTGGATACCGCGAGCGATCTGGGCAAAAAAGGGATTGGCAACGTCAGGTACAACCAGACCGATGTTCTGTGTGTGTTGGCTCACCAAACTACGCGCCACGCTGTTTGGGCGATAACCCAGACGCTTTGAGATGTCGAGGATACGAGTTTTGGTTTGGGGGCTGATCTCGCCTTTGTCGTTAATAGCTCTCGATACAGTTTGTGGCGACACCCCCGCTTCGCGGGCCACGTCTTTGATCGTCACTCTGCGCACAACTTACCCCCGTCGCATCCTAGTACCGTTTTCGTGAACGTTAACGGATCCATTATAGCAGAGAATGCGGTTGGCGTCAAAAGAGTATTCCAGAATTGCCAAAAGTTTTGTGCAAGAGTCTCGGTTCATACCAGCTTGACTGGTTGCACTGATTAGTCACCCCAAGTATAATATATGTTACAGACGAAAGCGGTGCACACCCATAAGTTCGGTCATCTAAATGCCTCCATTGTCACGTGTCCGACGTGCTGTTTCCTGTTGAAGCTGTTGAATCAGCTCGGGATCGTCT
>JAFGJF010000236.1 GCA_016929205.1 Anaerolineae bacterium | reverse complement strand
GGCGCGGGAGCCCAGCTCGGCCTCGATCTGCGTGAACCGGTTTCCCGTATGGCCCAGGGCGCCCTCGCGCAGGTGCCCGCAGTTCAGGCCCACGGTATAATCGGCGATCGCGTCGCCCTCGCCGCGGCTCTCGCAGGGCATGACGGCCATGCCGTTGTCGTAGCAGAGACGCACGGCGGCAAAGGCCTCGCTGATCGTGCCGATCTGGTTGACCTTGAGCAGCATCGCGTCGGTGGCGCCCACCCTGGCCCCCTCTGCTACGCGCGCCGTGTTGGTGGTATACAGGTCATCGCCCACCGTCTCAACATGCGGCGTGGCCCTGGTGACCCGGGCATGGCCCTCATAGTCGATCTCATCCATCGGGTCTTCCAACACGACGAATGGATAGTTACCGGTCATCCAGGTGTAGAACTCGACGAGCTCATCGGGTGTCATAGGCTTTGCCGAGAAGAGGCCTACGAACTGGCCCTTTTCCTTTTCCCAGTAGGTGGCCGCCGCCACGTCTACCTGGATGCCGATTTTGCCATCGCCGCCGACCTTCTCGATGGCCTTTGCCATGACTTCCCAGAACTCTTTATCGTGCTTGATGGCGCCGACGGGGAGGTAAAGAAAACCGCCGCGCCCGCTGACACCAAACTTGTCGTGCATCATCTCGGAATAGGCGTTCGACACCTGCCACGCGGCATATTGCGCCTCGGTAAAGGTGTCATAACCATAGCAGAGGAACGAGTAACTGGGCTTGCCGCCCGACTCGCTGCCGCCGCCGCCGTAGCGATCGCTGCCCACCATGGAGATTACGCCCGGCACCGGTAAACGCACAGCATTGACGCCTCCGATGTGCTGGTAGAGCGGAATACCCAACGCCGCCGCACCCGCCCGGAGCACAGCAGCGGAGGTCGCCGCCGTGGCGTTGCCGCCGATAGACACCTTGTTGGGCGTCGGATCGAGGGCGATAATAGCGTCGTCAACCAGCGTCTGATTGGACGCATCCAGCCCCATGATCGCCGGCGCAATCAGTGTATGGACCTTGCCCACCGCATTGAGGACACCCTTGCCGTTCCAGCGGGTTCCGCCGTCGTAGGCGAACTGGACCTCGTGCACACCCACAGAGACGCCGGCCGTTGCCACTGCGACGCCAACCGCTCCATTGCGGGTCGTCACCTTGACCTCGATCCCTGGATGCCCGCGGTCGGAGTGAATCTGCCGTGCTTTGACCGATGCGATCAGTGTTCCGTCTCCCATGCTCTGCTTCCTTTCTCTTATCGACTTGTACCCATA
Source organism: Anaerolineae bacterium (assembly GCA_016929205.1). Next base: position 1,310 of record JAFGJF010000236.1, on the reverse strand, counting down.
ATCAGGGTTACGGTGAGGTCGTTCATGCTGATGTTGCGCGTCGCGACCACCCCGGAATCCAACGCACATAGTGCGCGCGTCGTGTCATGGTGCCGCAGCGCCTCGATCACGTCGACGCCAAGCGCGCGCGCCTCATCCATTGTACTCCCATCCACGATGCCGCCCGCGAGCGCGGGCACATCCTCGCAGCCCTCGACGAGCTGTGTGCCGGGCCCGTCGGTGCCATCGCTGTCCACCGAGCCAACCACAATACGCTCGCTCCCCGCGATGTACGGCGCCGAAGCCAGCGCAAACTCCTGGTTGCGGCCGCCGATACCGGTCTCTTTGCCCACGGTGACGACCATCTCGCCGCCGTTGATCAGCGCGCAGGGCGCCCGAAACTCGCCCTGTCCCGCCGCGATGGCGAGGGCCCGCTCCGCGCTTTCGCGCGCATAGACACTGGACTCGACATGCAGGCGGGTGGTCAGGATGTGCGGCTCAAAACCCAGCTCGCGCGCCGTGGCCGCAGCCGTCGGCAACATGCCGATCCTCTCAGGCATGATACCATAAATGCGCTCAGCGCGCGCCTCGAACTCGGCACGCTTCATCGTCTCCTGCGCGGGGTCTGCGCGTGTCAGATGCTCGCGTACGGAGGCGGGCGCCTCGTCCCAGGCGTTCCATTTATGGAACATGGCCACCGCGTCGGCATAGGTCGAGCGGTCGGGGAAGAAATGCAGCCAGACGTTGGTGTCGATCAGCCAATCGTAGGTGCGGCAGTCCCAGGCGATCAGGTGCACCACCTGCGCCTGGCGCAACGCCCGGGTGACCTTGCCGCCCTTCATCTGGTCCAGATGGTTGCGAATGGGGTTCAGGTCGCCGGTGGGCACGCCGCGCTCTATCTGCATCATGTGGGTCACGCGTCGCAGATCATCCAGCGTCACGCCCTCCACGGGCAGCGTCAGCAGGCTGGAGACGCCATTGCCGGCCAGCGTAAACACCAGGTCGCGCGGGGTCAGCGTCCGGGCAATGTCCAAAATCTGCCGGCAGCCATCGAAGCAGCCCTCATCGGGCAACGGATGCGCGCCAAAGACGACCTTGATCCGGGTGCACTCGAGGTCCTGACCATGTTTGTCGATCACCACACCGCCGGTGAGCCGATCACCCAGGGCATCCTCAAAAGCCAGCGCCACCCGCTGGATCCCCTTGCCCGCGCCGACGACAAAGATACGATCGATCGCGTCGAGATCGATAATCTGGGGACCCGATACCGGCGCGCCGGCCGGCTCAAAGCCCGGGCTGTCCAGCACCAGCCGGTTGCCATCGACTTGCAG
>JAFGJF010000235.1 GCA_016929205.1 Anaerolineae bacterium | reverse complement strand
GTGCATCTCGTGTACCCAATAGTGTAAGGCGTCGATGATCAGGCGACGGACAATAGAATGATTGCCGTTCACGGTGTTGCCACACCCGGTATAGTTCAGGTAATGGCTGCGATTGGCCCGATCGAGCAAATAGTAGGCCCTGTTCTCCAACCCTCGGTAGCAGATTGTTGGGCCCTCGTGGTCGCTTTCGGCCGTGTGGTTAAATACCACGTCCAGGATGACTTCGATGCCGGCCTTGTGCAAGGCTTTGACCATATCCCTGAATTGGTTGATCGGCGACATACGATCTCCAGGCACGTAATAGCCGCGGTGAGGGGCAAAAAAGCTGACCGGATTATAACCCCAATAATTTCTGAGGGGGTTCATATCCGGCGAGATCGTTTTGTTGACGTCCTGTTCATCAAACTGCTGTACGGGCAATAACTCGATGGCCGTGATCCCGAGCGATTTCAGATACGGGATTTTTTCGATGACAGCGCCAAAGGTGCCAGGGACGGCAACCCCGGATGAAGGATGCCGGGTGAAACCACCGACGTGCATCTCATAGATAACGGCTTCACCGAGCGGCTTTTGTAGCGGCTTGTCGTCTTCCCAATCGTAATCGTTGAGGTCAACGACAACACATTTCATGGCGCTGGCACAATTGTTGCCAAACCCCTTTGCCTGTTCGCGGGACCAATTCTCGCCATAGACGATCTCTTGTGCGTAAGGATCGAGCAGCACTTTGTCAGGGTGAAAACGATGTCCCTGCTCCGGGATATATGGACCGTCTACTCGATAGCCATAGATTTGCCCGGGACCAATCCCTTTGACCAGGATGTGCCAATAATAGAACGTACGGTTTTGGGCGGGATCCAATTTCAGAACGTGACGCGGAAAGGGGTCGCCAAATTGATCGAACAGCAGTAATTCGACAGACGTGGCGTTCTTGGTAAAGAGAGCAAAGTTGACGCCATCTTGTGTGACGGTTGCCCCAAGCGGATAGGGGCATCCCGGCCGGGTGTCTAGCTTTGGATGCATGTTGTGGCCTCTCTGAAAAAAACGGTTTGCCCTTATTGTAACACGGTGCGGATTTTGAGACAATTTGCCCGAGTACGCAAGGTCGGGGTTTTTTGATGCGACTGGCCTACTGTACAAGTCTTTTCCCAATCATCAAAACTATGATATAATGGCCCCTATGGCTATAAAGAATTTACCAACCATGGTTTTGGTGAACACAACCGATATGCTTGACGCGTTAATGGCGCGTCTCGTGCGCGAGCCAATCGTCGCTGTTGACACAGAGTCGAACAGCTTGTATGCTTATACCGAGCGCGTGTGCCTGATCCAGTTCTCGGTACCAGGCCAGGATTATGTGCTCGATCCCCTGGCGATAAAAGACTTGACCGCTTTGACCGAGCTTTTTGGCAATGCGAACATCGAAAAAGTGTTTCATGCCGCCGAATACGACGTCATGGTGTTACACCGGGATTATGGGTTCCTGTTTGAAAATGTGTTTGATACCATGATCGCCAGCCGCATCGTTGGTTGGCGACACTATGGTCTGGGCAATCTGCTAAAGGAACATTTTGGCATCGTGACCGACAAACGGATGCAGCGCACGAATTGGGGAAAGCGACCTTTGTCTCCAGAACAATTGGCATACGCTCAGTTGGATACGCATTTTCTGATCCCACTGCGCAACGTGCTGCTCGGCGAGCTCACTGCGCAACAGCGAGTTGAGGAAGCGCGGGCAGCTTTTGCGCGCGTTTCGGCAAGCCGGTGGAATGGCAAAGAATTCGATCCCAACGGCTTCTGGCGGATCAAAGGCGCACGTGACCTGGACGATGTCGGGTTGGCCGTATTGCGTGCGCTGTATGTTTATCGCGACCGGCGTGCAAGATCGCTGGATCAACCGTCGTTCAAAATCTTGAACGATAACGTATTGGTGACGCTCAGTGAACAGCGCCCCGGAACGCTGGATGCTTTGAGTAGGATAAAAGGCATCCCGCGACGTTTGTCTGCCAATAACCGCAAACGTCTGTTAGCAGAAATTGATCAAGCGAGCAAGAATCCGCCACCTAAAAAACCAGCGAAAAACCACAATGAACGTTTAAGCCAGGCTGCCGAACAGCGTTATGAAGCGCTGCGTTCATGGCGTAAAGCGCGTTCTGAAGCCAGGGGCGTTGAACCTGATGTGATTCTCTCCAATCACACGCTTTATCAATTGGCCAGGAAAAATCCTGTTTCATTGAGAAAATTGGATGCGATTGATGTACTCGGCGTTTGGGAGCGTCGGGAGTATGGCCAAGAGATCGTTGCCCTGTTGCGTCGTCAGCAGTAGAATGTATGGAGTAAAGTGATGGGTGTTCAAGAAGAGTTGATGGCCGATTTGAAAAACGCGATGCGTACCAAAGACACTGACGCGAAACGAGCCATTCGAATGGCTCTCGCTGAGCTGAAAAACGCGCGGGTCGCCAAAAATGCAGATTTGGCAGAAGAAGAAATGATCGCGGTATTACAAAAACAAGTCAGGCAATGTCAAGATGCCATTGTCGAGTATAAAAAGGGCGGTCGAGACGACCTGGTTGCGGAGGCTGAGACCGAAATCCAGATCTTGGAACGGTATTTGCCGGCAATGATGAGCCGCGATGAGGTTGCCTCTATCGCGCGTGAAGCGATCGCTGAGATCGGAGCGTCCAGCCCAAAACAAATGGGACAGGTGATGCGCGTGTTGATGTCCCGTGTAGAGGGGCGCGCGGATGGGCGTATGGTCAGCCAGGTTGTAAAGGAAATGTTACAGCAGTAGCTGCATAGATGGCTGTACCCATGGTGCAAGGATTGTTGCAGCAGCGGCTGCAAGATTCGTGTCAACAATAAACAGCCTGGCAAGGTTGCAAGGGGGCGTTTGTTGTCAAAGCAAAGAGCGCAATCAAATATTCGGCGTAACGTACAAATCTTGCTCTTTGGCCTTTTGTCCGCGCTTGGTATCGCGTTTATCTTGTCTTCCGATCTTTTGTTATCCCCCCAAGTTACCCTTCAAGAAGGACAGGCCGCGAGCGAAGATATCGTCGCGCCGTATCCAATTGAGTTTAGAAGCGCGGTCCAGACTGAGATCGAGCGCAATCTCGTTTCATCCGCAGTGTTGCCGGTTTACGATCCACTCGACCGTCAGATTGGTCGCGAGCAGGTGAGTCTTGCGCTGCAGATTCTATCCTTTATCGATTCTGTCCGCGCCGATGTTTACGCTACGCCGGACTATCGCCAATACTGTCTTGAACAGATCGACTTGGTCAAGCTGTCTTCACAGGTTATCAGCGATACGCTTTCTCTGGCCGAAGCAGATTGGCAGAGCGTGCAATTGGAGACGCGCCAGGTTCTCGACGAGATCATGCGTCGCGAGATCAAGACCGGTCAAGAAGATGCGCGCCGCCGTGAGGTGCGCATGTTGATAGACTTTCAATTGACAGAACAGCAAACTGCCATTGTCGACGAGATTGCCAGCGCCTTGGTGAAAGCGAACCGCACTTTTAACCCCGAAAAAACAGAGTTGGCTCGACAAGCGGCGATGGATGGTGTCCAGCCTGTGATCCGCAGTTTGGCAGAAAACGAGATGATTGTTCGCAGCGGTGAGATCGTTACGGCAGAAGATATTGAGGTCCTGGACGCGTTGGGGTTGCGGAACCCAAGTCAGAACTGGTTTGCAGTGAGCGGCGCAGTTTTGTTTTCTTGTTCACTGTCGATCGCGATGACAGTGTATATTGCCTACAATGAGCCACGCATTCGAGATCAAACCGAGCACTTGCTGCTATTGCTGCTGTTGCTGCTGTTGTTTGTTTTTTTGGCCAAGTGGGGCGTTGGGCTGCCTACTTTTCAACCTTTTGTTGTGCCGCTTGGCACGTTGGCCATGCTGGTGACCGTGTTGTTGAACGTCCGCGTTGGTCTGGTGACACATCTGATCATCTGCTTGCTGGTAGGATACATGGTCCAGGATCGGCTGGATTTGTTGTGGTACCATTTGGTTGGGGGCCTGGTCGGGATCTTTGCGACGCGGCGCGTACGCCGTATCAATACCTTTGTCTGGGCCGGTGGCTTTGTGACACTTGGCAACGTGTTTACTAGCCTCACGTTTTTGCTGCTTGAGGGTGAGTTTGATACCCTGAAATTTGGGCAGTTAGCCCTGGCAGGTATCATCAACGGCGGTTTGACAGCTATTCTGACTTTTGGTGGTTATTATCTGTTAGGCATCGTTTTTCAGATCACGACATCGTTGCAGTTGATGGATTTGGCGCGTCCGACGCACCCGTTAATGCGCGATCTGTTGCTAAAAGCACCTGGAACGTATCACCACAGCATCATGGTCGGTAATATGGCCGAACAGGCTGCTGAAGCGATTGGCGCCGATGCCCTATTGGCGCGCGTAGGGGCGTTTTATCACGATATTGGCAAGACGATGCGCCCTTATTTCTTTACTGAAAATCAGATGGATCGCTCCAACCCACACGATTTGCTCGATGCACAAACGAGCGCACAAATTGTTCGCAGCCATACCGTGGAAGGGCTAGAGTTGGCTCGAAAGCATCGTTTGCCCCGCGTCCTGCAGGCTTTTATCTCAGAACATCACGGTACGGCCAAGATTTCCTATTTTTATCATAAAGCGGTTCAAGAGTACGGCGAGGAGAATGTGAATGACGAAGACTATCGCCATGTGGGACCGCGACCGCAAAGTAAGGAAACAGCGATCGTCATGCTGGCGGATACATGCGAAGCCGCGGTGCGCAGCGTTCATCCCGAAAATGCCCAAGAGCTTGAAAAGTTGATCCGAAAGCTCATTTCGAACAAGATAGCGAGCGAGCAGTTGAACAACGTGCCGCTAACCTTGCGAGAGATCGAAATCATCACCCTTTCTTTTATCGACACATTGCAGGGCGTATTCCATCCGCGCATCAGCTATCCAAACACAGAAAGTGGAGGCGCTAAAGAGCAAAATGATACAGGTTCTGATTCGTCCCCAGATCAGGGGCCAGGTACAAGTTGAGTTTGTTGAGCAAGTTGTGCGTGCCGTGCTCGAACACGAATCTGTTTCAACTGAAGCGGATGTGAGCATTGTTTTGACCGACGATGCCGAGATTCAGTCACTTAATGTGCAGTTTCGCAAGATTGACGCACCAACAGATGTTTTGTCATTTGCCCAGGAAGAGACCGAGTCGCCATTCATCTATGCTCCGGACGAATTGCCTTATCTGGGAGACGTGATTATATCGTTTCCTCGTGCGCAGAGCCAGGCCCAAGAGCAAAACCACAGCACACAAGAAGAGTTGCGGTTATTGATCGTCCACGGTGTGTTACATCTGCTCGGTTATGATCATGCTACGGCTGAGGAACAGGCTCAGATGTGGGCCAGACAAGATATGATTCTGGCTCTTTGGAGAACATAACACGATGACTCGTTTATATCGTGGATGGCGCAAGCTTGTACACAGTTTTGATCGCGCTTTTGCCGGGGTACGGCATGCGGTCCAGACGCAGCAAAACATGCGGATTCATCTTGGCGCGGCAGTGAGTGTGGCCGTGCTTGGCTTTTACCTCGATCTAGACTTTATCCAGTGGGCGATATTAGGCCTGGCGATTGGTTTTGTATTGGTAGCCGAAATGTTTAACACGGTCGCTGAAGCAGCAATGGATGCGGCAACGCCGTATTATCATCCTCTGGTCAAAGTCGCCAAGGATGTCGCCGCAGGAGCGGTGTTGATCACGGCAATTGTCTCAGTGGCCGTGGGGCTGCTTGTCCTCGGACCACCGTTGTTGGCCAAAGTTGGCACCTTGCTTGGATGGTGAGAGGCCGGCACAAGTCGCTACGGGATTGTGATTGCCGGAGCTATCATTTGATGTTATAATAAAAATACTCTTTATAGTTAAATGTGAGCTGGATGGACCATCCAGCTATTCGTCTTGAAGCAATAACAGACATATTTAGAGGGATCATATGCGCAGTCGCTTGCAAGCGTGGACAAGGCCGCGTTCTGCCAATGAACAAAAGGCTCGCAAAGAATTCTTGTTGAATGTGACCGTGTTCGTAGTGGGCGCGCTGGCAGCGGGCATTGCCTTGTTGAGCGGCATGGCAACACTTGTTTTCGAGTCAGTGCTTTCTCCGGCGATACTTGTCGTCAGCGCCACCGCCGCTTTTGCCTGTTACATCGCCTATCGATTGGGACGGCAGGGGTACCTGGTTCTGGCGGGATACATTCCTTCAGCCGTGTTCTGGGCAATCGCAACGGGTGTGCTCGCCGTCGGTGGCTGGCATACCTCCATCGCCGTTAGCTATGTGCTTGCGGTCGGCCTGGCGACTCTGCTCAACGGGCTAGTTGGCGGCATTGTTACAAGTGTAGCCAGTTTGGCCATTTATGGGACGATAGGCTGGCAGTTCTCGTTGGGTATGGTGCCGATAGAGATGTTTCCTTCCCCGGAAAAGCTGTGGCTTGTAAATACAATGATCCTGGGGATCACAATGGGAGGCGCGTGCGCGCTCCTGCATGTGCTTGATCGCCAACTGGCCACTACGTCGGCCAAGAGGGTACAAGAGATGAGACTATACGCCGACGAGTTGGAAGAGGTAGCGCGAGAGCGCGAGCAATTAGTTTTTCGTCTGCAAAAGACAACCCAAGAACAAGAGCAGTTGCTGGTCACGATGCGAAAGATATCTGCGCCTGTGCTGCCCCTGTTTAAAGGATTGATCGTGATGCCTTTAGTGGGGCAGCTCGACTCCGAGCGTACCGCGCTTTTGCTTGATGATATGTTGCGCGGGATACGGGCGTACGATGCAGATTATGTCTTGCTAGACGTCACAGGTGTGCCGAGCATGAGCTCAGCGTCGGCGCAAAACTTGCTTCAGGCCGTGAATGGTGCTCGTATGTTGGGTAGCGAGTGCAAACTGGTGGGGGTTCAACCGGCGGTCGCTCAGGAATTGGTCCAGCTAGACATCGATCTGGCCGAGATTCCAAGCTACAGCACGTTGCGTGAAGGGTTGTCCGACCTGCTAAGTCTGCAATGAACTGTTGTTGGGCGGGGGGAGGAAGGAAAGATTCTTGAGCAAAACTGCTGACGAGTTGAATCTTTTTGAAGGCGACCGCTTGCTACAGCTAAGTGGTTGCTTTACATTCTCAATGGATGAAGAGCAAATCCTGATCGCCGTTTTGCGCGAGTTGAGCGATGCCGAGATAGACAGGTGTGTGATCAGCGTGTTTGAAGATGTTGATGACCGTGATCCTGAATGGATGCAGGTCGTGGCTGTGTACGATCGCGCGAGTTCTGAAATGGGGCTGAGTTCGTCCCCGAATACGATATCGATGTCCGAAATGCCGGTGGTGCAGCGGCTGTTGCGCGAAAAGGAGCCAATTGTCATCGCAAACGTGAGACGGGAAGCCGATATCTCGGGGGTGTCTCGTGGAAGGCTTTGGCTTCACGATATGCAGACTGTTGCGATCGTGCCACTGATTGTCATGGGCTGGCCAATCGGGATGTTGATCGTAGGCAGAAAAGAGCCGGCTGATTTTAGCGTGGCCGACCTCCGGTTTTATCAGATTGTTGCCAACCTGGCGGCGACCGCTTTGCGAAGCGTGCATTTGATCGAACAGCAGAACCGCCGCGTGGCAGAGCAGAATGCCATCAACCGCGTCGGTAAAGCCGTCAGCAGCGTCTTGCACCTGGACGAATTGCTGGAGCAGGTCTATTTGCAGACTAATACGGTGATCGATGCCGAGAATTTCTTCATCGCGCTCTATGACCCTTTCCACGAGGAGGTTTCTTTTCCCTTTATTGTCGAGAATGGTCAACGGGCACACTTTGCCGATCGCGAGGCAAGTCGTGGTCTGACTGGATACATCTTGAGCACGCGCCAGCCGTTGCTTTTGGCCAATCGTGTGCTGGAGCGAATGGAAGAGATGGGGATCGAAGTGATTGGCGCCGAAGCGCTTTCCTGGATTGGCGCGCCGATGATCGTCGCTGATCAAGTGGTCGGTGTGATGGCGGCCCAAAATCACCAGCGCGAGAACGTGTATACCCCGTCCGATCTAGAGTTGTTGGCTGCTTTGGCAAATCAGGTCGGGATTGCTATCGAGAATGCACGGCTTTACGAAGAGACGGAACGTCAAGCTGTGTATTTGCGTTTGAGCGCTCAGGTAGGACGCCGGATCATCTTGATCCTGGATATCGACGAATTGTTGTCCCAGGTGGTGACGCTGATCCGCGAGAGTTTCGGCTACTATCACGTCCAAGTGGCGCTGATCGATGAGGCAACAAGCAGAGTCGTTTACCGGGCAGGAAGCAGTGAGAACCGCACGTTGATGAGCGATGACTTGCCGCGAGTTCAAGTAGGACAAGAGGGGATCATTGGATGGGTGGCTGCGTACGGAGAACCGGTGCTGGTCAACGATGTACATCAAGATCAACGATACTTGCACGTTGATGCTTTGCCCGATACACGTTCCGAGTTAGCCATACCCATCAAGTTCGGTGGCAAGGTGATTGGCGTGTTGGATATAGAAAGTGAGGTGCGCAACGCCTTTCACCCCCAGGATATTCCAACCATGTATACTTTGGCCGACCAGATCGCAATTGCCGTCGAAAATGCTCGGCTTTTTGGCGAACAGGAGCGCCGGATTCGCGAGTTGGACGTTTTGGTGAATGTCGGGCGCTCGTTGTGTAATGTCACGCACCTTTCGCAGCTTTGGAGCCTCGTTTACGAACAGCTAGGAACGCTGATTGATGTGTCTAATTTTTTTATCGCCGTCTATTATCCTGAGAACGAGACAGTCCGACTAGACCTGGTGTACGACGAAGGACATCGATTGGAGCCGTTTACCCTGCATTATGATGCCGGAGAAGGGCTGACCAGTTGGGTGATTGAGAATAAACGCCCACTTTTGATCCAGGATTGGCTGGCGGACGATCTTGGGCTGGCGGGTCGCGTTGTGGAGCGAGGTACGTTGGAAACGCGCTCGTGGTTGGGCGTGCCGATCTTGCGCTGCGATCGTGTGTTGGGTGTGATTGGCGTGCAGAGTGCCATCCCTCGCGTGTTTGATGAACGGCACCGAATGATCTTGTCCATCGTCGCCGCACAACTGGCGATGGCGCTTGACAGTATAGAAAGTCAGGATCGTGGTGACTAGCGCAGAACGTGCCATCGCCTGGCTGTGCCAATGGATCACGCCGCAAGCCGAGGATGACGAAACGGCGCTTTGCGAGCGAGTGGTCTATGCGCTGGTTTTGCCAACGATGTTTGTGGTAACGATCCTGGTCGTCGTGGGACTGGTATCGTGGCTCGGGAAGCGTGATGGCCCATCAACCTGGATCGGCGAGTTGATTCTGCTGGTATGTCTGGGCTCGATCTATGTTGTCTCGCGCCAGGGCCGAGTATGGCTGGGGGGGCTCTTGCTCGTCGGACTCGATCTGTTTACTGCGACCTATTTGATATTACGGCAGGGATATCAAAGCGTCAATGCGCTGTTTTTGCTGGCTGCTGTGGTTTGGGCTGTGCTATTGCTGGGCATACGCACTGGAGTCGTCGCTGCCATATTGTCCTCTGTTCTGTACGCGCTTGTCGTTGCGGCTCAAGATCGTGGCTGGCTTGTGCCCGAGGCCGTGCTTTCGCCTCTGGAGAGTGTTTTTTCTCTGGTTTTAGGCATCTGCCTGCTGTTTGGGGCGCTCACGATCTTTTATCGTTCACACCAGGCGCAACGACGTCACACACGTGCTATGAGAGAGCAGAAGGATGCGCTTGTTCTTGCCGATCAAGAAAAAGATCGATTGTTAAGCGACCTTGGCACCAGGCTCGAACAGCAAAAGGCGCTGTTAGCGCGCTTTGAGATCGAAGACCAGGCACAGTCCCTGCTTGTGTCTCGCTTGCGCCAAATCTTTAGCCCGGTGATCCCCGTACTCAATCAGGTGGTCGTTATGCCTGTGGTTGGGGAACTGACGACCGAGCAGATGGAGGCGTTCACCACCAGTCTGCTTGCCGGCGTGGAGCGACACAATGCTCGCCTGGCTTTGTTGGATATGACCGGGGTGCCGCAGATCAGCGAAGACGTGGCAGACAAGCTGGTCCAGGCCGTAGATGCTATCGCGCTTTTGGGCGCCGAGTGTGTGCTGGTTGGCATTCGGCCCGAGGTTGCGCACTCGATCATCAACCTCAACATTGACCTGAGCCAGGTCGTCAGTCTGCGAGATTTACAGAGCGGTATCGAGTATGCGCTTGGGCGGACGGGAAGGAGAATCGTCGCAGCCGGATGAACAAGAGGGTACTTGAACGATGGATGGTTGGCAGCGATTTGCCGGATGCAGAAGACGCGCGTCGAGCGCGGCTGCTCGACGTGCTGATGCTGTGGTTTTTGGCGAGCCTGGCACTCTTTTCTCTGGTGGGCCTGGTTATCTGGCTAGGCAGATTGACTAGAACGGGCGGTTTGTTATTCTTGATCAGTCTTGGCTCTATGGCCCTGGCCGGGTTGATCTATGCCGTCAATCGCAGTGGTCGATTTCAGTTGGCGGCGTGGTTGCTGGTTGTTTTGTTGAGTCTGGTGACGATCTTGTTGTTGTTGATGTTTGGTCACCGGGGCGGCGCGCCGATGTTCATTCCGGTCATCATTGTTTTCACTGCGATGTTGATCGGACGAGGAACAGAGGTCTTTGTCGCGCTTGTTTTGGGCGCTGTCTATCTTGTAATTGCTTTGAGTGAGGTCAGCGGTCGCTGGAATGCATGGTTTTTACCGTATCAAGATCCATTTCCAGCCGCACTCTTGATTTCTGGCCGAGTGATGGGCATCATTCTCATCACTGCCCTGGCCTGGTTGTCTGCGGGGAGTCTGGTGCAGACGATGGCAGCCGCGCAGCGTAACCTGATTCACTCACGGGAGCGGGAGCGTGAGCTGGAGCAGATGCGCGCTGATTTGGAGAGCCAGGTAGCAGAACGGACGCATGACCTGGAAAGCGCGTTGGCCGAGGTACAGCAAGGCATGATAGAGCAAAATGCACTGCTGGATACCATTCACCAGCAAGCGATCCCGGTGATTCCGATTTTCGAACAGCTGGTTGCCGTGCCCGTCGTTGGTGTACTGGATGCCGCGCGCGCCGATCTGCTTTTGACCAGCTTGCTGGATGGCATCCAGCGGTACGATGCCCAATTTGCGCTGTTGGACGTGACTGGCGCGCCGGTGCTGGAAAAAGAGGCGGCGCAGGCATTGGTGCAGGCGGTGGCTGGCGCGCGGCTGATCGGCGCCGAATGCATCCTCGTCGGCATCAACCCGGATGTGGCAGCCAGGTTGGTCGACCTGGGCGTCGATGTAAGTGAGTTTGAATCCCGCGTGGATATGGAAGCCGGGGTGCGATATGCGCTGCACCGAATGCGCTATCGCTTTGCTCGCGAACCCCAGGCATAACACGATTCTGCTGCCGAAATCGGTTTTTACGCCGGGACACAGACCAAAGCACAGTTGACCGTTCCAAATGTTCGCTGACAAGGGGGATTCATGGCGCAAACCAGAGATGAACAACCGCTTGACCTGGAAATCCGCATTCTTGCACGCGATGCGCGCGGCGACAGATATCGGGTCGATATTACCCTGGATGATGAGATCAGGCATCGTGGCTATCTTTCTACCGAGATCTTGTCCTGGAACCCCACGAATGATTGGAAATCTGACGGAAGGTGGCTGTTCGAGACCTTGTTCGCCGACCTCACGTTGCGTGATGCATGGGGTGAAGCGCGCGGGCGTGCGACCCAGCAGCGTATCCGGTTGTGGATCGACACAGAAGAGGATGGATTGCATGCTCTGCCCTGGGAGTTGTTACACGACGCAAGGCGAATGCTGTCGGCCAATGCCGAGACGCCTTTCTCACGTTACCTGCCTGTCGCGCTCCCCTGGAGTGGCGAGGTCGGGGTGCGTCCTATCCGCGTGTTGGGGGTGATCTCTAATCCCGACGACCTGGAGGAACAGTACGACCTGCCGCCGGTCGACGTGGCGGCGGAGCGGGCGATCTTGGCGGACGCGTTGGCCTCCGCCAGGGAACATGTCGGCCAGGACGAACTGCAGCTCACTTTCCTTTCCGAATCGGTGACGCCGGTGCGGCTGCAAGCGGCGCTGCGCGACGGTTATCACGTCGTGCATGTTGTCGGGCATGGTGCGTTCAGCAGCCGGCGAGAGCAGGCTGCGCTGTACCTGCAGGATGAGGCAGGACGCGCCCATCGCTTGCTGGACAGCGAATGGGAGAGCTTGATCGCGCACCAGAGCGTGCGCCCGCATCTGATGACCCTCATCGCCTGCCAGAGTGCCAGGCGGTCGACGGCTAACGCCTTTGCCGGATTGGCTCCCAGGCTGGTTTCAGCAGGCGTGCCTGCCGTGGTGGCGATGCAAGATCTGGTGACGGCGGAGACGGCGCGCGTGTTTGCGTCGGCGTTCTACCGGAGACTGCTGGTGCACGGCTATGTGGACCAGGCGGTGAACGAGGCGCGTGGCACGTTGCTCGCCGCCGGCCGTCCCGATGCGTGGGTGCCGGTGCTCTTTATGCGCCTTCAGTCGGGACAGTTGTGGCACGGCATCGGCGACAACGCCGCGCACGTTCCCGGACCGGCACAGCCGCAAACGCCGCCTCCCGCCGTTTCCTCTCCCGGCCGTTCTTCGCTCAGCCCGTCACAAAGGCGGCAGATCGAGCAGCGGATCAGAGAAGCAGAAAGTAGTTTAGAGATGCACAACAAGCTCATTGAAGCAATCAAGCGGGATTTGGCTTTGGAACTGGACGGGCAGCGCAAGATCGTGCTTGGGATGAAATTGCAGGATCGCGAGCGAGAGCGCGATCAGGTTGAAGCAGAGTTGGCACGTCTGGAAGGACAGCTCTGACTTGAGGGTTTATCATGAAAGATATTCTAGTCAACAGTCAAATCACGATCAGGCAGATGCAAACGTATGTCTGGGAAGTGCTGCAGCAGGGCGACATGCGCGTGCCGGGGCGGATCTATACCGACCGGGATGGGATCCGCGAGCTGGCGAGAGAGGTCACCGATGGCCAGAGCTGGAATTCACTCGAACAGGTGGTCAACGTGGCCTGCCTGCCCGGCATCCAGGCGGCGTCGCTGGCTATGGCCGACGTGCATCCCGGTTACGGCTTTCCCATCGGCGGCGTGGGG
>JAFGJF010000234.1 GCA_016929205.1 Anaerolineae bacterium | reverse complement strand
TCCAGTGACTGTGCTCTTGTAGAACCCGATCATCTTATCTGACCAGAATCTGTTCCATTTCGATCAAACATTGTGGCCTATAACACCCAACCGTCGTCATTCAACTCGGCGATGATGGGCCTGGATCGCTGCGTGAAGCAATCTTTTGCGCCAACGCCAACCCAGGGCCGGATACGATCAGCTTTACCGTGACCGGAACCGTTAACCTGCTGAACGTGTTGCCTGTTTTGAACGATACAACCGGCGCGACAACAATCGACGGTGGCCAAGTGATCACCGTCAGTGGTGGCTATGGAATCACCAACAATGGCGTATTCGCGGTAGCTGACGGGGCGACTGTGAGCTTTGAAAACCTGACCATGATCGGTGGTTATGCGTATGCGCCCGGTATACTGAGCTACGGCGGCGGCATCCGCAACGAAGGCGGTACACTGACGGTCAGCGGCTGCACAATTTACGACAATGAGGCCGACCGCAGCGGCGGCGGCATCGCTAACCTGGGCGGCGATTTAACGGTCATCGACAGTACCATTTCCGACAATATGGCCAGCATGGGCGGTGGTGGTGGCATATTGAACGATGGTGGTGTGGTTACGATTACCCACAGCCTCATCGCCGATAACTCGGCAGGCGGGAGTGGAGGTGGCGTCTCGAACTGGCTGGGCACCCTCACCTTCATCGACACTACTATCTCGGGCAACGGCGGTACGGATGGCGGCGGCATCTTTAGCCAGGGATCGCTGGTTGTTGAAAACAGCGCGATTTCAGACAACTCGTGCGGTGGATTTGGCGGAGGCATTTTCAGTGGAGATGAGACGGCTTCGATCTCCAACTGCACCCTTTCAGGCAACTATGCCAACGATGGTGGCGGCATCTATGATGAGGGAATGATGCAGATCGTCAACGTCACCCTCTCTGGCAACTCGGCGCGCGCCAACGGCGGCGGCGTCTACAGCGGGGTGATGACCAATATCTCGTTTAGCACACTTGTGGGGAATGTAGCAGGTCTGGGCGGTGGCATCTATAACGGTTCTGGACTGGCTATGGCCAACAGTATCATTGCCGACAGCACCGGCGGCGACTGCACCGAGTGGGGCGAATACAATGTGACCAATAATCTCGCCGATGCGCCGTGCGGCACGGGCGGTGTTACTAGCCTCGATCTCACACTTGCGGACAATGGTGGCGCGACGTGGACCCACGCACTATTGCCGGGCAGCAATGCCATTGACGCCGCGGTTGGCTGTCCGCCCCCGGCCTCAGATCAGCGTGGCGTAACGCGGCCGCAGGGAGTCGCGTGTGACATCGGCGCGTTCGAGTTCGAACCGCCGCCGAATGTGGCTCCCGTTGCTGTCGACGATGCCTACAGCGTGGGTGAAGACAGTAGCCTGAATGTGCCAGTGCTGGCTCCTTTGCCAGTGCTGGAACGGCTTCTTGATAATGATTTACACATTCCGGCGGGGAATGCTGCTTATGGGCCGGCTTCAGTGGCCTTTGACGGCACCCGCTATCTGGTGGTGTGGTCGGAGGCAACCGATACCATTACCTATTACAACGATATTTATGGCCAGTTTGTGGATACCTCGGGAGTGTTATCGGGAGCGCCATTCCTAATCGGTCACAATACGCGTCCCGAGTATGATCCTGCAGTGGCGTTTAATGGCACTCACTACCTGGTTGTTTGGTACCTGAACTACATTGACACGATCAGAGGGCGGGTCGTGGCTTCCGATGGGCAGTTGCTGGGGGCGGAACTGATTTTGTCATCGCCATCAGGGGATGTCACCAATATCGGACCGGGCATTGCTTCTGATGGCGCCGGCTTTCTCGTGGCTTGGGTCGATACAAGCAACTCGGCTACAAACTATGGTGACATTCACGGCCAATTGGTTGCCCTGGATGGAAGCGGAAGCGCAGGCCTGGACGGATCGAACTTTATGATCAGTCCGGCTGAGGGACATCAATTCTACCCAACAGTTGCCTTTGGTTCATCGAACTATCTGGTCACTTGGTTGAATGATTCGACGCCCGGTGCAGGCGAATTCGACATCTATGGTGCAGTGGTCACGCCGGCGGGTGGTGTATCTTTACCGACGGCGATCTGCACGGCGCCCGGATTACAGGGCACCCGGCAAGCGGGTATCGCTTTTGATGGCGATAACTTTCTGGTGGTCTTTGGAGATGGTCGCAATGGCGTGCCGTATGACGTATACGGCGCTCGCGTGTCCGAGGCCGGTGTTCTTGTGGATGGTCCACCGGATAGTGGTGGCATTCTTGTCGCTTCCGACGCTGGTGCTGGACGTGTACAAGTCACCTTTGGTGGTGTGGAGTGGCTGGTTGCTTGGAGTGCTCAGGGCACTCGAGGAGCACGGATTGCTTCGGATGGCACTGTGCTCGATCCCACAGGCATTGATCTCTCGAGGGCATCTACCACTCAACGAAATGCCGAGGTGGCCTATGACGGCACTAACTATTTGGTTACCTGGCATACGAGCAGTTCGCCCTATACTGTGTACGCTCAATTGGTGGGAGCGCCCGCCGCAGAACCCAGTGGTGTGCTTTACAATGACACTGATATAGATGGCGATCCTTTGACAGCGATCCTGATTGACGATGTCGACCACGGCACGCTGGTCTTGAGCGCGGATGGTTCCTTTACCTACACGCCCGATCAGGACTTTTTTGGCACCGACTTGTTTACCTATGTCGCCAACGACGGTACCGTTGACAGTAACGAAGCCATGGTCACGATCACGGTTCAGGCGATTGATGATGTGCCGGCAGTGACCGTAGACAATGCTGCGGTGATGACGAATGAGGGCCAGCCAGCCATCAATACAGGCACCTTTGCCGACGTGGATGAGGGAGATGTCGTCGTGGTGGCGGCCTCGGTCGGGACGGTGCAGCAGGTGGGCACACGGAACGGCACGTGGAACTGGCATTTTGACAGCACAGATGGTCCGGGTGAGAGTCAAACCGTGATGATCACGGCTACCGACAATGATGGGACAACCAGTTTGACGATGTTCGTGTTGGTTGTGAACAATGTGGCGCCAACGGCCGATCTGGACAACGACGGTCCTGTGGTCGAGGATACGACGGTGACGGTCAGTTTTAGCAATCAAGCTGACCCTTCGGCTGCTGATACGGCTGCAGGCTTGCACTATGCGTATGATTTCAACAACGATGGCACGTTCGACCTGGGCGACGGCAGTTATGCCGGTTCGGTCGACGAGGATTCGATTGTCATTCCATCTAGCTACTTGGTCGATCCGGGCATTGTCGCGGTCGCGGCGCGGATCATTGACAAGGATGGTGGCTATAATGCGTATGCGACCGAGATCGTGGTGTTGGTAGCCGATAGTGACGGAGATGGGGTCAACGACGACGTTGACAACTGTGTTAACGTACCGAATGCCGGCCAGGAGGACTATGACATTGACGGACTGGGCGATGCCTGTGACGGGGATGACGACGATGATGGGTACAACGACGATCTAGATGCCTTCCCTCTGGATGAGACCGAATGGGCCGATAACGACGGTGACGGCACCGGCGACAATGCAGATCCCGACGATGACAACGACGGCGTGAACGACGTGGACGATAGCGCCTCGTTCGATCCGGACCTCTGTCAGGATGCGGATGGCGATGGCTGCGATGATTGCTCGGTCGGCACCGATGACCTGGGCCCGTTGCCCGACAATGACCCGGGCAACGACGGTCCCGACGATGATGGCGACGGCATCTGCAATGCCGGCGACTTGTGTCCCTTGGATCCTGACAAGATCGAGCCGGGCGTCTGCGGCTGTGGTACGGCGGATACCGACACGGACCTGGACGGCACGCCAGACTGCATCGACCAGTGCCCCCTCGATCCTGACAAGATCGAGCCTGGCATCTGCGGCTGCGGCAAGCCGGATACCGATACAGATGGCGACGGCACACCTGACTGCATCGACCAGTGCCCCCTCGATCCTGACAAGATCGAGCCTGGCATCTGCGGCTGCGGCACGCCGGACACCGATACGGACCTGGACGGCACGCCTGACTGCATCGACCAGTGTCCCCTCGATCCTGACAAGATCGAGCCTGGCATCTGTGGCTGCGGCATGCCGGATACCGATACGGATGGCGATGGCACGCCTGATTGCATCGACGATGACGACGACAACGACGGTCTGTTGGACGGCGACGATCCCGACCCGCTCAACGCGCGGCCGATGTTGGCGGTTGACGACGATCCCATCATCGTGAGTGAGGGCGAATGGGCGTCCAACACAGGGACCTACAGCGACCCCGAAGGCGATGCGGTGACGCTCGCCGCGTCGGTGGGCATCGTTACTGACAATGGCGACGGTACCTGGAATTGGGCCTTTCTGACCAACGATGGCCCCGTTCAGAGCCAAACGGTGACCATTATCGCCGAAGGCACGGGTGGCAGCCGTGAAATCATCTTTGATCTTGTTGTCGACAACGTCGCACCAACGATAGATGCTGTCACCGCCCCTATCGACCCGGTAGACATCAGCAATCAGGCTGCTGTCAGTGTCACGGTCACGTTCAGCGATCCTGGGATCGCTGATACACACGAGGTTGCCTGGAACTGGGGCGACAATCGCAGCGACACCCAACCCAACGCAGGTAGTCCGGTGTCAACAAGCCACGTCTACACCTTGCCCGGTGTCTATGCGGTGACGGTGACCGTGACCGACGACGACGACGGCTCGGCCACGGTTGTGTACGAGTTTATCGTTATCTATGACTCAGAGGGCGGCTTTGTCACCGGCGGTGGGTGGATCATGTCGCCCGAGGGCGCCTGCTTGTTGGCGTGGTGTGATGAAAGCACGATCGGCATGGCTCACTTTGGCTTTGTTTCCAGATACGCAAAGGGAACCAGTGTGCCCACTGGCCAAACTCAATTCAGGTTCAAGGCTGGCAACCTCAATTTCGACTCTAGCAGCTACGATTGGCTGGTCGTCGCCGGGGCGCACGCCAAGTTCAAGGGTGTCGGAACGATCAACGGTGGCGGCAACTATGGCTTTATGATTACCGCTACCGACAGCGATTTATCCGGTGGCGGCGACACGGACGGGTTCCGGATCAAGATCTGGGATAAGGACAACGGCGACATGATTGTCTATGACAACAAGATGGGTGAGCCTGACGACTCGAACGAGACGACGGCGCTCGGCGGAGGGTCGATCAAGATTCACAAATAGTCAGAAATCGGTTGGCGGTGTGGACGCGCGCCGGTCTGCCAGCGCGTTCCACACGCCGAACCTATAAATGCTGCACCAGGACGCCATCGATCGGTATTGCCGACGGATGGCGTTTTTTTGCGCACCTGATGCGCATCTTGTGCTACTCTTTGTTCTCTTGCTCCAACCGAAACATCCTGGCTTCGAGGTCGACGATCCGTTCTCTGAGTTCCTGGATCAGGAGCAGGATTTGGCCGATCACCTGGTCTGAGGTCATCTTGTCTTTGGCCCATTCCTTGATGATGTGCTCAAGCGAATATGTTCCCATATCTTCCTCTCCAATTTACACGAATTCGTGTAGGCTGTGACAAAAAAAGAGCGGGTGAGTGTTCAGGTATGGCTTTATTATACACGAATTCGTGTACGATGTCAAGCACCAGTTTGCGCCCTGGATCATCGCTCAGTCGGGATCGTCGTTTGGGACCTGGTACGCAAATTCGGCGCGTTCGGCGACGATGTTGAGCAGGCGAACCATACCACCCCGGGGGCGGTGGTAGCCAAGCTCCCAGTCGCTGATCGTCTGCTGGCGCACGCCCAATTCTTCCGAGAGTTCCTGCTGGGTCATATCCAGGTGATCGCGCAGGGCGCGGACGGCTGTAGCGTCCCAATCGTATGTGGGTTTACGTCTGGCTGACATCGCTCGCTCCGCTTTTTGTTAACGGGTTGAATACCAGGTCATAAATTCTTGCCCATAGTAGAGCATCACCGATCCGCCAAAGAGGAGAAAGGGCCCATAGGGGATGGCGGTGAATGCAGTGTACTTTTTTCCGCGTATGAGCAGGAACAGGACGGCGACGACGCCGCCGCTCAGGATGCCGATGACCAGGGCGAAAATGACATCGGGCACGCCGACGGCAAAACCGATAAAGGTGATCAGGGTGACGTCACCAAAGCCAAAGGCGACTTCGGAAATGGTTTGCCCGCGCATCTTGCCCATCAACCGGGCAAACAAGGCGCCAAAGGCATAGAGAACGAGCGCGCCGATCAGCCCTCCCGCGCCACCAAGCAATCCACGAGCCGGGTAATCCGAGTTGGGATTGATAAACGTGGCAATGATCGCCAGGGCAATGGCAGGCAGCATGATCGTATGGGGAATGAGTTTATGCTCGAGGTCGGTGATCAGAACGAGGATGAATATCGATCCATAGAGCATGTGGGTCACGAGGGTGAACGGCGTGCCACCGCGCAGCCAACAAAACACGAACAGCCCCGCAGTCCCCAGTTCGACGAGTACGTGGCGGATGGAGAGCTGTGCGCCGCAGTTCGAACAGGCGTGTCGGCCTGTGACATAAGCCAAGAGGCCGCTCCAGGCCAGAGTGGGGCGATCCTGCTGGCATTGTGCGCATCGGGGCCGGTGCAGGCGGCGATCGAGAGGCAGGCTGTCGGCGCAGAGATTTAAAAAGATGCCTGTTACGAAACCACATAAACCGAGTATCCAGATCATAAGCGCTCCTTGTGAGGTGGTTGGTGCGAACGTATTTATTATACCACACTTTGCCAAGATCGGGTGTCTGTGCTATCATTGGGGCGTTGCCAAACAATGTGCAGAGAAAGGAATAGGATGACAAACGAAAAGGCGAGACGAAATTGGGGAACAAGCCAGGCCAAATACCTGGCAGCGCTGCAAGACAGGTGGGTCAAAGTGGCCTTTTTGGATGGCAAAACACTGAAAGGGGTGCTGGTTGGCGTCGATACCTACGAGATCTTTATCAAACCGGCCAAAGGTCCCGAGGTGTTGATCAGCAAAGGCGCGGTCAAATATATTCATCCGACGTCACGCGATGAAACGGCGCGGGACGACGAGGAGTAACAAGCCGGGTGAAGAAATTCATCGCCGTTGCGGGAAACATTGGCGTCGGCAAGTCGACGCTGACGCGGCTGCTGTGCGAGTTCTACCTGTGGGAACCGTTCTATGAGGCTGTCGACGACAATCCATACCTTGCAGACTTTTACCAGGATATGAAGACCTGGGCTTTTCACTCCCAAGTCTTTTTTCTTTCCAGGCGGTTGAGCCACCATCGCCAGATCATCGAGCGTCCGGGCACGGTGGTGCAGGATCGCTCGGTGTATGAAGATGCGGAAGTGTTTGCGCGCAATCTCTACGAGCAGGGCTCGATGAGCGAACGCGATTATGGCAGCTATCACGATCTGTACAGGACCGTGATCGGCATTCTGCCGCCGCCCGACCTGGTGATTTATCTGCAAGCCTCTGTGCCGACGCTGGTGGACCGCATTCGCAAGCGCGGGCGTGACTATGAACAAACCATTTCCTCCGAGTACCTGGAGCGGTTGAACCGTTACTATGAGGAGTGGATGGAGCATTTTAAACTGTGCCCCGTGCTGACCATCCCTACGGACAATCTTGACTTTGTCAGGAACGGCGGGCACCTGGAGTTGATTTCGTCGCGGGTACTCGAAAAACTGCACGGCAAGGAAACCGTCGTTTTTGCCAAAGATGGCTCTTGAGTCTAGATCAACCGGGGTTTGTAAAAAGAACGGTTTGTTGCGGCGGGCAGGATTTGAGCAGGTCAGGATAGTACAGGGAGGATTGCGATCGCAATCTTGCTCTGTGTTTTGTATTGATAAAAGGATAATCGATGACAACCATACATGGATTTGAATTGGTCAGGGATCAGGATATCCCTGAACTGAACATTAGGGCGCAGCTTTTCCGGCACGTCAAGACCGGAGCGGAGCTGATGTCGCTGCAAAACGACGATGAGAACAAGGTGTTCAACGTTGTTTTTCGCACTCCGCCGCCCGATTCAACCGGGCTGCCACATATTATGGAGCACTCGGTGCTGGGCGGATCGCGCAAGTACCCGGTCAAAGAGCCGTTTGTCGAGCTGGTCAAGGGATCGCTGAATACGTTTGTCAATGCGCTGACGTCGCCGGACAAAACCAGCTATCCGGTCGCCAGCCAGAATGTCAAAGACTTTTACAACCTGGTGGACGTGTACCTGGACGCGGTGTTTTACCCGCGCATTTCGCCGCACACCTTGATGCAGGAAGGCTGGCATTACGAGCTGGAGAGCTTGGATGGGGCGCTCACTTTTAACGGGATCGTGTTCAACGAGATGAAAGGCGCTTATTCGTCACCCGACAATCTGCTGTACCGGTACAGCCTTCGTTCACTTTTTCCCGACACGTCTTACGGCCTGGATTCGGGTGGCGATCCCGTCGAGATCCCCAACTTGACGTATGAGCAGTTCAGGCGCTTTCACGAGCGTTATTACCACCCGTCCAACGCGCGCATCTTTTTTTATGGCGACGACGATCCGGAGGAACGGCTGCGCTTTGTCGACGCGTACCTCCAGGGGTTTGGCCAAATTGAGATCACGTCGGCGATTCCGCTGCAGACACGGTTTGCTGCGCCGCAGCGGATAAAGGTGCCCTATCAAGTCGGCGAGGATGACGGGGATGGGGACGGCAAAAAAGCCATGATGACCGTCAATTGGCTGTTGGCGGAAGGAGATGATCCCGAACTGATGCTGGGATTCAACATCCTCGAACACATTCTGATCGGCACGCCCGCATCACCGCTGCGCAAGGCGCTGATCGATTCCGGCCTGGGCGAGGATCTGGCCGGAAGTGGGTTGAACGACGGCATACGCCAGGTTTGTTTTGGCGCAGGCTTGAAAGGAATGGCAAAAGAGGATGTCGATCAGGTGGAAGCGCTGATCGAGGACACGCTGGCCGGGCTGGCAAACGAGGGCATCGATCCCGATATGGTCGCCGCATCGATGAACAGTGTCGAATTTATGCTGCGTGAAAATAACACGGGACGTTTTCCGCGCGGGCTGGCGCTGGCCTTTCGTGCGATGTCGACATGGTTGTACGATGGCGACCCGTTCGCCCCGTTGATGTTTGAAGCGCCGCTCGGAGCGATCAAGGCGCGATTGGAGGCAGGCGAACGGTATTTTGAGGGATTGATTGCGCGTTACCTGCTCGAGAATGTGCACCGGGGCATCGTGCTGCTCGAGCCCGACCCGGAGGTCGGCAAACAGCAAGAGGCAGATGAAACAGAGCGCCTGGCCAAAGCCCGTGCAGCGATGAGCGAAGGAGACCTGCTCCAGATCATCGAGGACACCAAAGAGTTGAAACGGATCCAAGAGATGCCGGATTCGCCTGAGGCGCTGGCAACGATCCCGGTGCTGACGCTTGATGACCTGGACAAGGAAAACAAGGTGATCCCACTAGAGTTGTCCCAGGAAGGCGAGACCAAAATTCTGTATCACGATCTGTTTACCAACGGAATCGTCTATTTTGACATCGGGCTGAATTTGCACGCACTGCCGCAGGACCTGCTGCCTTTTGTGCCGCTGTTTGGGCAGGCGTTGACCAAGATGGGCACCGAGACGGAAGACTTTGTCAAGCTGGCACAGCGGATTGGGCAAAAGACGGGCGGCATTGGGACGGCGACGTTGACCTCGGCGCTAAAAGGCAGCGATGACACCACCGCCTGGCTGGTGGTGCGTGCCAAGTCGACCATGGTTTATGCCCAGGATTTGCTGGACATTTTGCACGACATCTTGATGACGGTCAAACTCGATAATCCGCAGCGATTCAAACAGATGGTGCTGGAGAACAAAGCGCATCAAGAAGCCGGCCTGGTTCCGGGCGGGCACAGGGTGGCGCTCACGCGGCTCAATGCCCATTTGAGCGAGTCGGGTTGGCTCGACGAGCAGATGGGGGGGATTGACTATCTGTTTTTCCTGCGCCAGTTGGCCGAGGATGTGGAGAACGACTGGCCATCGGTTTTGGCCAAGCTGGAAAACGTGCGCGAGATCCTGGTCAATCGCCATACGATGTTGTGTAATGTGACCCTGGACGGCGAAAACTGGCGCGCCTTTCGGCCCAGGCTGGTCGATTTGCTGGGCAAGCTGCCGGGCGGGCCGGTCGAGCTGAAGCAGTGGACGCCCACGGCTCTGCCCGGGCTGGAGGGACTGACCATCCCGGCGCGGGTGAACTATGTGGCCAAAGGGACGAACCTGTACGAGCTGGGTTACGAACTGGATGGCTCGGTGTCGGTGATCACAAGCTATTTGGGGATGACGTGGCTGTGGGACCGGGTGCGCGTGCAGGGCGGCGCGTATGGCGTCTTTTGTCTTTTCGATCGATTGTCCGGTTTGTTTGATTTTGTCTCGTATCGCGATCCGAATCTGCTAAGCACGATCGAAAATTACGATGGCACAGCCCGGTATTTACGCGATCTCGACCTCAGCCAGGAGGAATTGGTCAAAGGCATTATCGGCGCGATCGGCCGCATCGACGCTTACCAACTGCCCGATGCCAAGGGATATACCTCAATGGTGCGCTATTTGATCCAGGAGAGTGACGAGGAGCGCCAGCGGTACCGCGAACAGGTGCTTTCGACGACGGTGGACGATTTCAAAGCGCTTGCGGATGTGTTGGAAAAGGTGAACGAGAAGGCGCTGGTTGTGGTGCTCGGCTCGCAGGAAGCGATCGAGAAAGCCAATGAGGAAAAGGGCGGGTGGCTGGAGGTTAAAAAGGTGATGTGACCGCGCCAGGCGTGAAACGTGAGGCGTGAAACGTCAAACGTGATGTCTGATCAGAAACCGGGATGGTGCCAAATGGCACTATCCCGGTTGTTTTATTTCATTAGCTCACGATTTGAGCAAACGCATACCATTCAGGGTGACCAGCAGCGACGCGCCAACGTCGGCAATCACGGCCATCCACAACGTTGCCCAGCCGCCCATGGCCAATACGAGCACGGCTGTTTTGATCGCCAGGCTAAAGACGATGTTTTGCTGGATGACACGCCTCGCCTGGCGGCTGGTCAGCACGGCGTCGGAGAGGTGGGTGAGGTCATCCTGCATCAATACGACATCGGCGGTCTCCATAGCCTGGGCCGTTCCCGCGCCGCCCATAGCAATGCCCACCTCGGCAGCGGCCATCGCGGGGGCGTCGTTGACGCCGTCGCCGATCATGGCGACCGGGCCGTGTTGTTTTTGTAGATGCTTGACGGCTTGCAGTTTTTCTTGAGGCAAAAGCCCGGCGTGCACGTGGTCGATGGCCCCGATCTGTTCGGCGATGCGGTTGGCGACGGCCGGACTGTCGCCGGTCAGCATGACCATGTTGGCACCGGGGATGGCTTTTTTGAGCGCTTGCAGTGCATCCCGGCTGCTCGTGCGCGGCTCGTCGGTGACGCCGACAAAGCCCAGGACTTT
>JAFGJF010000029.1 GCA_016929205.1 Anaerolineae bacterium | reverse complement strand
GGATATTAAGCATAGTCCCATTTTCTTTTATGCGTATCATTACGGACACCTTGTGTTGAGTTGGCTATCATAACCTATTTGGTTGGTCAAAAAGGAGTTGACGATGTCTGATAAAACCGGCGCTGCGTTTATGGAGAAAACACGTTACGAATACCTGTCCGTATCCGACCAACGCCAGGGATTGCCGCAACCGCCGCTGCAAATCGCCGCGGATGGGGGGAATGTTTTGATTGATCTGCCGGCACCGGCCGATATCCAGGTCAGCGCCATAGATCTGCGCCTGGCAATTGAACAGCGTGTCAGTGTGCGTCGTTATGCCGATGTCGCGCTGACGCAGCAGGAATTGTCTTATTTGTTATGGTGCACACAGGGCGTCAAGGAGGTGCGGCCCGACGGCTACTGCACGCTGCGCAATGTGCCTTCTGCCGGGGCGCGACACGCTTTTGAAACCTATCTGCTGGTCAACAACGTCGACGGCTTGAGGTCGGGGTTGTACCGCTTTCTGGCTATTGAGCACAAGCTGCTAGAGGTCGACCTCTCGCCCGAAATAGCCGGTCACATGGCCCGGGCCTGTTTGGGCCAGGGTTTCGTGCAGGCGGCTGCAGTGACTTTTGTGTGGGTGGCTGTCGTCTATCGGATGGCCTGGCGTTACGGGCAGCGCAGCTACCGTTACTTGCATCTCGACGCCGGGCACGTTTGTCAAAACCTGTATCTGGCTGCCCGGGCGGTCGATTGTGGCGTGTGTGCCATTGCCGCGTTTGATGATCAGGATCTGGGCAAGGTCCTTGGCGTGGATGGCCAGGATCAGTTTCCGATCTATGTGGCGACGGTGGGCAAAACAGCGTGATTGCCAAGTTGGCGTAAATGAACTATAATAGCGCGACTATTTTGTAGGGAGGTCAAATTGAATCGATCATTGTTTACAAGACTGGCTGTGCCGGTGACGTTGATTGTGCTGATCGTGGTGGGCGTTCCGTTGACCGGCTGCAAAGAAGAGCCGACGGCGACGCCAACGCCGACCAAAACCCCGACGGCCATACCGCCGCTGGCAACGGCGACGCCTGTGGCGACGGCGACGTCAGAGCCGCCTACGTTCACGCCCACGGCAACGCCGACTGAAAAGGTGGCGGTTGCGGCTGCCACCGCGACCCCAAAGCCGACCGATGTCGTTCCCCCGACGCCGGTTCTGGTCAAGATGGCCGACGACGTGAACCCGTTAACCGGCCTCAAGGTCGATCCAGACAAGTTGGACCGCCGCCCGCTGGCGATCAAGATTCCCAACGCGCCGGATGCTGCGCGACCGCAGTCGGGATTGAGTATGGCCGATGTTGTCCTCGAGTATGAAGCCGAGGCTTATTTGACCCGTTTTACGGCTATCTTTTTAGGGCAGGATGTGGATCTGCTGGGGCCCGTTCGCAGCATGCGTATCCCGGACTCTGAAGTGGTGCCCATTTTTAAGGCCGCCCTGGTTGCCTCTGGCGGGCATCCGGCGGTCAAGCTCCGTATGCTCGAGGGGAAAGCCTGGGCCGAAGACTATCAGCGCATCATTTGTCCCGAGGATCCCTTTTTAGGAGATGGGGGGACGCTGCGCCGTATGGCGGACAAGAAACCGATATTCGAGTTGACCTTGTACAGCGATACGGCCAGTATGTGGAACCTGCTTGTTCAGCGCGGTGTAAACGACAAGCAGGATTTTGGCAATATGTTTGTCTTTAGCGAGGAGCCGCCTGCCGGAGGTGTCGACGCAACCGATCTCAAGATTGTATACAAACCTGGCTTTGCCGAGGTCGAGTACCAGTACGACGCTGAATCCCAAACGTACAAACGCCTCGACCAGGGACAGCCTTTGATCGACGAGTCGACCAGCGAGCAGATTGCGCCGTCCAATGTGATCGTTCTCTATGTCAACCACGTCGACACCGACATCGCGGCCGACACGCACGATCCCAACCGCACCTGGTACGCGGTCGGCATTCAGTTATGGGGCACGGGACCGGCCAAGATCTTGCGCGATGGCCAGGTTTTTAACGCCACCTGGGTGCGCGAGAATCCACAGCAGGAAAACGATCGGCTGATCTTCCGCGACGCACAAGGCAACCAGGTGCCCTTGTTGCCGGGCACAACCTGGATCCAACTGGTGCGGTTGGATGGTGCGGTGACGATCGAATAGATTCTTAACTAGGCTCCGGTGTCAGTGTGGGCATCGGCGTCGGTTGGTAGGGTGGCTCTATGAACCAATCGAAAAATGGCTGCAGGGTATATTGGGCGACCAGGTACAACCGGGGATCTCCGACGCGCTGCACGTAATAGCTCATGCCGTCGGTCGTTTGTTTGCCGATGTGGATTTTCTCTTGGCCGCCTGTGAACGTGGTCATCTCGATTACCAGCGCGGTCGGATCGAGTCCGTATTGGCCCAGGTCGCCCGGCTCTTCCAGCAGGATGCGCTGCGCTGCAAGATGGCACAGATCGTCCACGGCGATGTGAACGACGTACGGGTCGGCTACACATCCGTCCGCACTGACCAGGCATGCCTCTTGGGTTGACGAACGCGCGTCCGGGGCGCTGAAACGCCATTCCAATTCCTGTTGCAGGTGTGTGATCTGCATGGTGTGCAGGCCGTCTTGATCTGGCACGCTGCTGGTGATGCGTAGCCATTGTACGTCATCGGTATTCAGGCCCAAAAGGGGTACCGGCGTTGGCGTCGGCTCTTGCTCTGTCGGCGGCTCGCGTTTCATGTCGACTAACAGCACGTAGGCTGCCAGGGCGACAAAAACGGCGACTACGATCAGTGTCGTCCGCCAACGCTTAAAACTGTCTCTTGTGGGTGCCAAATCCTGTTTCTCCCAAGTCTGCAATCCCTATCAATCCCTGGCGGGCTCGGTAGATCCAATGTGCTCGGCCTGAATCGCTGCAACCTCGGTTGCCATCCAGACCTAACGCCGTCTCAACCACACCACAATTCCGCTCACCAAGATCGCGCCAGGGATAAAAATGAGCGTTCCAAAGCACACCGCGCCTTGCTGGATGCTGTTCAAATAGATGCTCTGGGGCACGTTAGTTTTGGGAACGATGGCAATCAAGGCGTCTTCTTCGGCCAGCCAGTTTACGGCGTTGAGAATCAGGTACTGGCCGTTGGGGATCTGGCTCAACACGTCGTTGGCTGCCAGGTCTACGTCGCCGATCAATACCAGCCGGGTGCCTGCTCCGGATTCCACGATCGCGATCAAGGTCAGCGGCCCTGGCACGTCGATTCCTTCTACATACGCGACATCGCCGCTTTCTACCACTTTTGCCAGGTCTGTTTTGGCCCATGACTGCGAGCTGCTTTGAGCCAGCGGTGTAAAAGTGATGCCATCGACGACGTTCTCTTGGACGATCGGTCGAGCCAGGGGCAAGGCGATCATGGGCAGGTCTTTGGTGATCTGGTTATACCGGTACTGATCGATCGCGGGCGCGGTCGGATCGCCTCCCAATGCGTTGCGCGCGTCGATGACCAGGCTGTCATCCATCCGGATATGCCACGGGTTCAAGATGTCGTTGATATTCGTCTGGTTACCTGAACCCGGCAGGGTGGGATTGGCCACGATCAGCGCCTTGCCCCCATGGAGCAGGTAATCAACCAGCCCGCCTTTTTCCTCCTCCAGGAATGGTGTCTCCGGCCCGGCGACGACGATCAATGCCGTGTCGGCCGGTACCGTGTCGGTGATCGCCAGGTTGAGCGTTTTGACCGCATAGTTGTTTTCCTGCAACATCTGGCCGATCTGGCCATAGCCGGCCTGGTCAAAATCGGTGGGCGAACGCTCTTTGTGCCCGGTCAGGAAATACACCACCTTTTGTGTATCACGCGAGATTTTTAACAGTGCGCTGGTGATGTTTTGCTCGTCTGCCGTATACACTGGCTGAGTTCGGTTTCCCCGTTTGACGATCAAGCCCCCACTATATCCCGACCACTGGTACTGCTCTGCTTTGCCGGGCTCCAGGATCGGGTCGATGCGCTCATAGGTGAGCTTGTCGGTGTAGGCATTGTACTCGTCGAGCCATTGTTCAAACTCGTCCCTGTTGCGCCCGTTGGGATAAAAACCGACAATCTCGATCTCTTGCTCAATGCTCTGCAGGATCGCGATCGATTGTTCCGAGAGCGAGTGCCGCTTGATTTCGGTCATATCGAACCGTTTATAGGTGCGGTTTGAAAGGATATTGAGCAAGACGACGATGCCGATGACGGCTACGCTCAGGACCACGGCGCTGGATCCGTAGCGCACGGCGCGCCCGCCGAGCGCGCGTTTGATTGCTTGCGGGCTTGTGAGCACGTAAGCGCCGATCAACAGCAGCCCGCCGATCAGCAGCCACTGAGTCCACGTATCGAGTGTTTTGCCGATTGCATACCACACCCCGGCCGCGGCCAGGCACAGCCCGCCGAGAATCACCAGGATGGTACTGTTGTTTTGGAATAGCTGCCAGGTTTTGTCAATCCAATCCTGACTGTTGGTCGGCTCTATGTTTTCATTGTCCGCGTTCATGCTTGCCACCTTTTGGACTCGATGACCTGGCTGGCGAGAAAGAGCAGGACGAAGCAAAAGCTGGCGTAATACACCAGGTCGCGTGTATCAATGATCCCGTCGATGAAACTGTCATAGTGCCCCGAAGGCGTCAAGTACGAGATCACCTTTTGTGCCGTTCCGCCAAACAGTGCGCTGAGGATGTCGAGCAGCCACAGACTGACGCTGGCCACGACGCCGAGAACGGCGGCGACAACCTGGTTTTTGGTCAGCGCCGACGTAAAGACCCCTAACGCCAGCATGGCTGCTCCCAACAAGACCACGCCCACCGTGCTGGCGCCAATCGTGCCCATATCGGGGGTACCGTAAACGACCAGGATCACGACGTACAGGCCGGTGACCAGGATCATGCCCAGGTAAAAGAGCAAGCTGGCCAAAAACTTGCCGCCGACGACTTCCCAACTGCGCACGGGAGCAGTGAGCAGCAGTTCGATCGTGCCCAGGTCTTGCTCGCGAGACAAGAGGCGCATGGTCAGGATCGGGGCGACGAAAATCAAGACGACACTCAGCGAGCCGTGCACCGGCTGCATGCTGGCGTCGCGCCATTGTGTCACCCCGCCGACGAAAAAGATGCCGCACAAAAAAATGAACGCTGCGGCGACGAGGTAAGCGATGGGCGAAGCGAAATAGGCGTACAGCTCTCGCCTGGCAATGATCCAAACGTTACGCATCAGGTCCCTCCTCGATCTCTGCTGCCATCTCGTTCTCCTCCATCGTGAGCTTGAGGAAAACGTCCTCCAGACTCAAATGCACACTCTGCAACTCGAGCAGGTCCCATCCCTGGGCGACGACGGCCCGCGCTACGTCGGCGCGCCGGTCGACACTCGCCGAGCAATCGAGCTCGTAGATGCCGTTACCTCTTGTGTTGACGTTGGTGACGTCGGGAATGGTGCTCAAGATCGCGGCTGCGTCGATCTCGGCGTTGCCGATCCTGATCTGGATGCGCCCGCCGGTTTCCAGTTGCGCGGTCAAATCACCGGGAGCGCCTTCGGCGACGAGTTGGCCGTTGTTGATGATCAGCACCCGGTCGCAGGTCTGGCTGACCTCGGGCAAAATGTGTGTGCTCAGAATGACGGTGTGCTCCTGCCCCAGTGTTTTGATCAGATCTCTGACTTCGGTAATCTGCCGGGGATCCAGGCCAATGGTCGGTTCGTCGAGGATCAACACCTCGGGGTCGTGGACGATGGCCTGGGCCAGACCCACTCGCTGCCTCAGCCCCTTGGACAATTTGCCGATCAGCGAGTCGGCCCGGTCTGCGATGTAGCATCGTTCCATGGCCCGTTTCACGGCCTGCCTTCGATCGCCCACCCGGTGCAGGCTGGCCATATAGTCCAAATAGGCGCGTACGCTCATCTCTGCGTACAGGGGGACCGACTCGGGCAGGTAGCCGATACGCTTGCGCACCTCCAGAGAATTCTGAAACACGTCAAATCCGGCGACGCGCGCCTGGCCTTCGCTGGACGGCATATAGCCGGTCAGGATGCGCATCGTCGTCGTTTTACCCGCGCCGTTTGGCCCCAAAAAGCCAACGACCTCGCCCTTTTCGACGTGAAAACTGACATCGTTCAGGGCGCGAAATCTGCCATACGTTTTACCCAAGTGTTTGACGTCGATCACTGCTTTCTCCTGCAAACCCCCATCCTTTAACGCCTTGCGGCTGGGACAGGTCTTGTACCGGCCTGGCTGTTGGACGGGGCTGTGAAACTGCCAAGATTGGTTCAAACAAAAAGCATCTGCCTCAGGCCGATGCTTTTGTCTCACGTGATATGATACTACCACAGATATCGTTTTGTCAAGTTCCGGCAGGTAGAACCGGCTTTCTTGCTCGGTCCGGACGACTGCAACCTCGGTTGCCATCCATATCTAGGCCAACTTGACCTCTTGCCTACTTTGAATATACTTGCCCTAGAGTCAATTTGCCACAATTTACCATTCGCTCAAGTCTTGAAAGGAGAACACGCATGTACGGAACGTCGCCAGAGATGCTCAAAAAGCTGTACGTCCAGGGCAGCCTCAAGAACCAGGATGAGGGGTTTGTCTTTCAGGTCAAAAACACCATCGATTCCGGATCGATCAGCGGATTGGCCAAACTATCCGTTGACGGCGAAGAGCGTGCCCTGGATGGGATCACGGTGACCCTAAACAGCAAGACGCGTGAGGCCAGCAGCATTACCTGGTCTGCCTCGCTTTACGTTGGTTATGGGGCCGTGATGACGATTTTTGTGCCTGGCCCGTTGGAACCAGGTGAGCATACGGTCACGCTTCAGATCAACGTTCCCGAGCTGGGTCGGATCAGTTTGCCCGTGACGGACACGATCGCCTAGGCCAGTTGCCGGATCATCCAATAGGGAAAACGAAACAACGGCGTCCAGAGCGCGCGCCGCTCTGGACGCCGTGTTTTCTCTTTGTGCCCGTTCCTTTGATCTATTTAATTCGAAACACGGTATGTAGTCCGCATTCTGTTTTCTGTTTGCCCGCCCAGCGCCCGGCGCGCTCATTTTCTCCTTCCTGGATGGGTTGTGTACATGGCGCGCAGCCGATGCTTTTATATCCCTGTTGGTAGAGCGGGTGTTTGGGCAGTTGGTGAAAGGCCATATAGCGCTTTACGTCTTCCCCGGTCCAGGTTGCCAGCGGCGCGATCTTGGCGATGCCGTCCTGGCGGATGTCGACGATCGGCGCGTTGGCCCGTGCGGGGGATTGATCCCGGCGAATACCGGTAATCCAGGCGCGATAGCCTTTCATCGCTTTTTGCAGGGGCAGCACTTTGTTGAGGTAGCAGCACAGATCTGGATTTGTGCTCGGTAGATCGGGCCCGTATTTGGCCTCTTGATCCTCGCGGCTCATTTCGGGATGGATATCTTGTACATTGAGCCCGAGTTGTTCGGCGACAAGTGTTCTAAACGCCAGTGTTTCTTTGAAATGGTATCCCGTGTCCAGGAAAAAAATGGGCAGGTGTGGCACGACGGTCGAAACGATGTGAAGCAGGGGCAGGCTTTGCTGCTGGAAGGATGAGGTCATCGCCAGGTCGTTGCCAAAAGTTTCTACGGCCCATTGCACGATCTTGTGTGGCGTCCACTGTTCGAACGCGTTCAAGTCGATGAGAAAAAGTGGTGACACGGCCATCATGGTGTGTCCCGTTTGATTTTCGGCGAGCAATGTTTGAGTCTCTGGTGCCATCTTGTATCATTCATTACCTATACTCATATTATACGGCTTTTTTGAAAAAAGTCTGTACGAGTTCTGTAAATTTCCTGTAAAAAGCGTGGTATTTCCCAAGATGAGAGAGTGTAGGTCGGAATGACGTTCCGACCAAGGTGTAAATGGCCGTAATGCGTAAGGGTAGATTGATCGCCTTGGAATGTGTGAATGAGGCCGTGCTGGATACGTTGATTCAGCGGTTGTATCGCTGGCTGGGCGACCGTAGAATCGCGGCCGAGCGCACGGCCGAGCCGACCAGTGGGCCTGTGGGCGCGCAGATCGCACTGTCCCGGCGGGGACGGCTGTGCATCGATCCGCTCAGCCTGGCCCTCTACGATGTGGCCGATCGTATGGATCACCTCGGCCGAGAGGATGGTGTGCTGTCCTGGCTGTCAGCAGGGCGATACGTGTTGTGCGCGCGCTACCTGGCGTTTTCCTATGCCTGCCATCTCGAGCATGTCGATCTGGATTGGCTGCACAAGATCAATGCTCGCTGCCGCGTTCCAGATTTGACCCTCTTTGTCGAGGTCGAGCCGGATGTGGCCACGGGTTTGAGCAGGCATTACCGAACGGCGATCGTGGCCCTGCAAGGCGTTGGACAGAACGTCGTTGTTGTCGATGGTTGCGGAGGCACAGATCAGCTCTATGACCGTTGTTGCCAGCGCATCGCAGATTTGGGCTGTGGCGAGGATTAACAGGATGTATCTAAATCCGGGACCGGGTATCTTTTGTGCGTTTGAAGGGCTGGATGGGGCCGGCACGACAACTCAGGTCAGGCTGCTGGCGGAACGGCTGCGCCGCTTGCGTTCCGTGTTCGTCACCCGCGAGCCAAGCGATGGCCCTGCCGGCTTGCAGATCCGGATGGTGCTGGAACACCGGATCAGGATGGATGCCGCCGCTTTGGCCGCGCTTTTTGCTGCCGATCGGATGGATCATCTCTATCACACCGATGGCGATCTGGGGATGGCCCTCCATTTGCAAGCAGGAACCGACGTCATCACCGACCGTTATTACGTTTCCTCATTTGCTTACCAGGGCATGAATCTCGATTGGGATTGGCTGTGGGATATGCACTCGCGCTGCATTCGCCCCGACGTGTGTTTTTTTCTCGATGTGCCGGTGGACGTCTGCTTGCAGCGCATCGCCAGCGGGCGGGGCGATCATTTTGAGCTGTTTGAGAACCAAAAGGCCTTGACCGGGGTGCGCGGCAGTTATTGGGCCGCGATCGAGCGGCTTCGCCGGGGTGGGGAAACGATCGAGATCGTTGATGGCAACGCGCCGCCGGATCGGGTGCACGAGACGATCTGGACAACGATGGTCAAGCTGTTGGCTGCGGCGCAGTAGAGGCTGATCCGGGGATCACAGTGCGCTTTTGCCGAGATTGATCATCTCTTTGAGCGTCGTTTCCAGTTTCTGGATCTTGGCTGCTTGTTCTCTGATCACGCTGTTCTTGTAGGCGATGGTCAGCACCATGATGAACATCATCGCCCCGACAAACAGCCCAATCTCGGTGATCCACTCTTCCATGTCTTCTCTACATTCGGTCTGTTGTCCTGCGTCCGCACGGGGGCTTGTTCAGCAGCGGACGTGTGTACCTTTGCAGCTAGACTCTTTTTTTATGCGATCTCGATCATCTGCGCGCACAATTCCTCGGCGCGTTCTGAACCGTGGTTCATCAAGGCTCGAAGCGCGTTCCACGTGCGCTCGTGGACGAACCGGTCTCGGTCTTGGAGCAAAAAGGTCTGGATCAGATCCAGGGCGATGTCCGGATGGCCTTCAACCAGGGTGCTCAGTGTATCGCAGACCCGGCGGCGAATGTGAACGTCCCGGTCGGCGATGAGCGCCCGGATCAACGCCAGCGCGCTGTCATCGTAGGCACTGTCCAACAGGCCGATCAGTTCTCCGGCGTGGCTCGACACGGCTCTACGCACGTTCTGGTGTTCGACCGCTTTTCCTTTTTCCTGCCGCAGCACGTAGTGCATCATCTTGAGCGCTGCCGCCGTCTTGTGCGTCAGCAGGCGGTATAACGGGCGCGCCATGCAGATGCGCACCAGCCGTTCTTCGTCATCGCGGTGCTGCTCGATCAGCTCCAGGGCCGCGTCCGGGTCGAGCACGCAGTGTTCCAATACCTCTGCGTACAGCGTCACGGCGTGGCGGTCGCTTTCTGCGACGTGATCGAGCACGCCGGCCTTGACTGCATCTGCCAGGGCGGCGTCGTTGATGTTGGCCAACACGTCCAGCGTTGCCATCACCGCATACACCTCGTCGCCTTCGCGCCAGTGTAACAGCGGCGCAACCGCTTGCGGCATCTGCCGCCACAGCACGGGCATGGCCTCGATGACCCGCCGCCTGACGTCGGTGCGCCATTCGGGATCGGGCGGATCGTCGCGCAGCGTCTGGGCCAGGGTCAAACTCTGCCGGGGATCGATGGGCAGCAATGCCGGCAGCGCTTCTGCCAGGCGGCGCTTTAGCTCCCAGTGTGGGCTGCGTGCCGCCGCGTGCAGGACTGTGAATGGCAGCGTGCTGACCTGGGACTTGCCGCCAATGATGTCACCCAACAGATCGTCCAGGTAGCGCACCTCTTCGCTCAACTGGCGCTTGGTCGGTGTGCCGCCGGGCAGAGAGGACAGGTCGGCCTGGGGCAGGGCCGCGCGCGCCCCGCGCAAAACGAGCAGCAGTGTTTCTTCGACAAAATGAACCTGGGCCGGCGTGACCTGCGAGTCGGTGCGCAGCGCTTCCAGCTCTTTCGCGATTTTGTAGAGCGTGTCGTCCCGGGGATGAAGAGACAGTTCGGTCGCCGTGCTCGGAGCGAGGTCTGCCGCCGAGAGCAGGCTGTCGGTCTCGGCCTGATTCAGACCCAGTGTCTTGACCAACGCCATCACTTGCGAGCGCTTCCGGAGCGGATTGCGCTCGCCGCTCTCGACGCGGCTGATTGTGCTGCCGCTTAACCCGGCCCGTTCGGCCAACTCGGTTTGCGAAAGGCCGGCGCGCTCGCGATAGCTTTTTAGGATGTTGCCGAATGTGCTCATTTCGATCTTTCTGTATGCCAGGTACGGGTGACCGAATCTCTAGCGTCACAGGTTCGTCTCTTCGATTTCATTATACCACAGTTATTGACTAAACGCAAGAGTTTTCTGATTTTTTACTGACATTTGTCATTGACAAAACGCAAAAGGTGTGGTATCATAAAAGCAGGTTGCCGGAGCTGGACCCTCCGGCAACCTTGACCCACCACTGAGGAGACAGTGGCGGGCTGGTTGTGATTATAACACGATCGTACAAGACGTGCAATAACAGCCGGCCCTGGGCGCGGCGTCTAGCCCACTGTCAGCGACAGTGGGCTAGACGTTTTTGTTTGGCAAGTGTCTGGTGGCATTGGGCGGATGTCTAGACGGCCCGTCCGCCCAACGCAGGGCTTGCGCAGGGAGTTGGCGGTTCTTGTGGCACAACGTGCAGCATCACGCGCCGCAAGAATCGCCAGCCGCGCAAAAATCCTTCATCTTGCAAATCCTGTACATCCTGTATTTTTGTGAGGAGGGCGACATGATCGTTGGCGTGGATATTGGTTATGGTTATACCAAGGCCGCATGTGGTGCAAACCAGGTGGTTTTCCCCAGCGTGGTTGGCAAGTCCGAGCGCGTGCGCTATGAATCGGACCTGAACCGGGCGGGCGCAAACCAGCACGACGGCCAGATTGCCGTGATCACCGAACAGGGCGATCGCTTTGTCGGCGAACTGGCCTTGTTGCAGAGCCGCGTTCACTGGACGCTGCTCGACCGCAGCCGCGTGCAGGATCCCTCTGCCCGGCTGCTTTTTCTATCCGCGTTGAGCGAACTGGTTGGGCCCACCAGCGAACATGGTGCGTTCCGCGTGGTGACCGGCCTGCCCACGCAGTGGTACGCCGACCGCGACAAGGTGGTCGAGCAGTTGAG
Source organism: Anaerolineae bacterium (assembly GCA_016929205.1). The sequence continues at coordinate 3,646 of JAFGJF010000029.1, read as the reverse complement.
CGGCGATCACGTTTTGCGGCGTGTCAATGGACGGCAGGTCGTGCAGCGCTTCTCCATCGACGAACTGCTGGTTGTGCCGCAGCCTTTCGGCTCGTTGTTCTGCACCATTCTCGATGCCGATGGCCGGATCGTCGACGAAAAACTGGCGCGGGGCCGGCTGGGGATCATTGACGTCGGCACCTTTACCACCGACTATGTGCTGGTCGACGCCCTGCGCTACATCGAAAAGGGATCGGGATCGATCGCGACGGCTATGTCCAGGGCTTACCAGTTGATCGGCCGCTCGATCCTCGACGCCTTTGGCCTCGACCTGCGTTTGCACGAGGTGGACGAAATCGTCCGGCGCGGGTACGTCACCGTCTTTGGCGAGCAGCGCGACATCGAATGGCTGGCCCACCCGGTTCTCGATGCCATCGCCGAAGAGGTTCTGGCCGAGGCCGGGACGTTGTGGGGAGATGGGCGGGACCTCGACGCCGTGCTCGTCACCGGCGGCGGGGCGATTGCCCTGGGCGATCGCATCGGCCGTTGCTACCCGCACGCGCGCACCCTGGACGATGCTGCCATGGCCAACGTGCGCGGCTTTGAGCGCTATGGGCGGCGCAAGTGGGGCGCGGCCTAGATGAGCGAGCTGGCAGCAACGCAAGAGTTACGTCCCCAATTCAGGTTGCAATCGGGCCGCGACGACGCGTTGATCGACTGGCTGGCCTCCATGCAGCCTCGCCGGCGCAGCGACGCGATCCGCGACGCGCTGCGGGCCTATCTGCGCGGGCAGCAGCGGCGTGTCGAACGCGTGCCCCGCGAAGACCCCGATCTGGCTGCGGCGTTGGATGCGTTGTTCTGAAACGTTCAATCAGCATAGCTTCTCCAAGTGATCCATTCGATGAACGGCGCGCCAATAGGGTGAGAGTTCGCCTGATGGACACGATTGCAGCTTGAAATCATAGATTTGGCTTGTGAATTTTCAGCAATTTTGTGAACATGTTATGTTAAAAACATTCGCCAAATTGCTTTTTGTCATTTCTGTATATGCTGAAGCTAGGTTCACATAAAAACTGCCCCTTGACAGCGAGGGGCGAAATATGGTAAAATTAGAACAAATGTTCGAATAGAACATTTGTTCTAATTTCCGGCAAGGTGAGGAGGAGCCCATCATGAAGCGTTTTGTTGTGATTGGCGTTATGACGGCGATCGTCATCGCCCTGGGGCTGGGCGCGTGGTTGGGGGGTGGTTCGCGAGAACCATCGGCATATGAATTGGAACGTACGGCGATGAGCCTGCAAGTTTCGCGCACCATGGTCCCGTTCCAGGTCGCGTTTCGCGTCTTGTTGGGCGGCGTGGTGCTCTTTGTCTTTGGTGGGGTAGGGGTGGGCCTGGTCCGCTGGATCAATCACCGCGTCAACACCCTCTATCCCAACAATGCCGGCTTGTATCCCGTCCGTGAGGGGCGCATTGGCCAGGCCAAGGTCTTTCACGATCCAAACCGCGCCCCCACGGCGACGACCGTCTATGCCAACGGCGTGCCGGCGCTGACCGTGCAGCACCCGCTTCCGCCGGGAGAGGCAGCGGCCCAGTTCCAGGTCACAGGCCAGGCTCAGGCCACGCAAGCGCTGCGCGCTGCCGTGAGCGGCTATAACTCGCTTCCTTCCGGCGGGCCGGTCTCGACCGACATGTTTAACCAGAACAGGATCGGCCGTCCCCTGCCGGAAGTCAAGATGCTCGATCTGGAGCCTTCGCACATTGAACGGCTGCTGCTGGAGACGGGGGAAAAGTAGGGGTTGTATGGACCTGGACCCCCGGTTCGAAGTGTACGAGGCCGCGGAGCGGATCCGTAATGCGCTCACGCGGCTTGGCTATTGCTATCGAACCAAGAACGACGACCTGATCGAAATCTCGTTCCGCCAGTTGGGCGTGGTCAGCGATCAATACGGCGTGCTCGAGGTGGATGTGCAGCGCCTGCCCCCGCGCGTCAGCATCGCCAAGCTGACTCATCCCGATACGATCCATCACCTCAAGGCCGTCGTTGGCAAGCCGGTGCACAAGCTCAATACCACCGGCCTGACCTACTGCATCGAGCTGCAGCCCCAACACAAGCAGCGGCTGCCGACCAGGGTCAAGCTCGATTTGAGCACCCGGCCGTCCGGTACGTTCATGATTCCGATCGGGCAGACCAAGGACGGCGCAGAGTGGCGCAGCCTGCTGGAAATGTCGCACATCCTGGTGGGCGGCGAGAGCCGCAGCGGCAAATCCACCTGGCTGAACGCGATGTTGGTCGCCCTGCTCGCCACCTATACTCCGCAAGAGCTCCAACTGGCCCTGATCGATCCCAAGGGTGTCGAGTTTACGCCTTTTGACGGCATCCCTCACCTGGTCAAGCCGGTGGCCATCGAGCCCCGCAAGGCCACCGAAGTGACCGGTTGGCTGGTTGCCGAGATGGACCGGCGGCGCGAGTTGTTTGCCGGGGTTTTTGCCCGCAACCTGACAACCTACAATCAGCGTATGGCCAGGGTCGATGAACCGGCCTTGCCGCTGATCCTGGTCGTCATCGATGAGGTCAGCGACATTGCCCTGCAGGCCGGGCTCAAGAGCACCTTTTACAAGAACTTGATTCGGTTGTCGAGCAAGGGCGCGGCGTTCGGGTTGATCATGGTTCTGTCCACGCAAAACCCCAAGGCCGAAGTGCTCAACACGCTGATCCGAGGCAACATGTCCACGCGCATCGCCTTCCGAGTCACCACCTCGGAGCACTCGCGCACCATTCTCGGCTGTGCCGGCGCGCAGAATCTGCCGCGCACCATTCGCGGCCGTATGGTGGCCCGTATGGAAGGGGCCCTAGTTGAACTGCAAGGCTTTCACGTCTCCGATGACGCGGTGCTGGCCCTGACCCGGCGCTGGGCAGCCGCGAACGGCGCGACCCTGCTGCCCATCGAGCGGGAGCTGGTCCTCTATGCTCACGAGGAACTCGACGGCGCGTTCCCGATCAAGCGACTGTACGAACAGTTCAAGGGCCAGATTTCGCACCGCCAACTGGTCAAGCTGGGGCAGCGCTGGGAGCACAACGGCTGGTTGTCTCCGCCCGAGTCGGTCGTCGATGCCCGCCGGGTGACGGAGGAACTGCTGCGCATCGTCTTTCGCACCATGGCCGGGCAGGATAAACTACCCGAAACGGCTTCCACCGATGAAACCAGAGCTGGTGGCATCGTCGCCTCACAGCCCCCTCATAGCACCCAAGAAAGGTAAAAAGATGGCACTAGACGTTTATTTTCGCGAGGATATCCTCAATGTACTGCGGTCGACGTTTGTGGCAAGCGAAGGCTCTTTCACCTTGGTGACTCAGCTATTGGAGGATCCTGATTTTCAGAATGTACCGATCCAAAAGCTGATCAACATCTATCGCCAGGGGGTGATCACCGCGCTTGGTTCTGTGGGGATTGCATTCGGCCTTGATGCCCCAGAACACGGATGCGGAACGCGCGTCAGTCGATCGCTGGTCGATGTGCCTGAACAGGCATCCTTTTCCAGTAGCTCTGCCGTTCATCCAAATAGGATCGCGAGTCAAAACGATTCGTCCGAACTTCAAGTGTTTAGCTTTTTGTGGGCTGGTGTACGACGTACGCGAGAACAATGCTGATTTGCCAAGGTTGATGAT
>JAFGJF010000233.1 GCA_016929205.1 Anaerolineae bacterium | reverse complement strand
GTCTTGACGACCAAATCCACAACCGAAACGGTAGGAGTAGGCACCCGCATCGACATTCCATCCAGCTTGCCCTTCAACTCGGGCATCACCAAGCCAATGGCCGAAGCCGCGCCGGTGGTGGTAGGAATCATGTTCAGCGCTGCGGCACGCGCGCGGCGCAAGTCCTTGTGCGGGAGGTCGAGGATCTGCTGGTCGTTGGTGTACGAGTGGATGGTGGTCATCATCCCATACTCGATGCCAAAGGTATCACTGATCACCTTGGCCACCGGGCCCAGACAGTTGGTGGTGCAGGACGCGTTAGAAATGATATGGTGGTTCTCGGGGTCGTACTTGTCTTCGTTGACGCCCAAAACGATAGTGAGGTCTTCGCCCTTGGCGGGGGCCGAAATAATGACCTTTTTAGCGCCGGCGGTGATGTGCCCGCCAGCGGTCGCCTTGTCGCGGAACAGGCCGGTCGACTCGACGACGACTTGCACGCCCAGGTCTTTCCAAGGCAATTCGGCGGGACCAAGACGCCCGCCAACGACCTTGACCCGGCGCTCATACTCCTCGCCGTCTACGTCTTCCCACGAAATTACGATTTCTTCGCCCTCAACCTCAACCTCGCCAGGGAACGCACCATAGTTCGAGTCGTACTTGAACAAGTGTGCCAACGTCTTGGCATCGACGATGTCATGTACGGCCACGACTTCGATCTCTTCGGGATAGTTATCGAGGCACGCCTTAAGCACTTGGCGCCCAATCCGGCCAAATCCGTTAATACCTACTTTGACTGCCATTTTAAACCCTCCTTAAATGTTTAGATGGTGAAAAATCATTTATACAGGCCTTTGTGTTCTTACCGGTCATATTATATGCACTTTTGGAGAACAAGTCAATCACAAGAAACTTTTATTTTTGACGCGAGATTTTGGACATGCTACAATAGCCGTCTCGCTTGAGCCGAAACACTGATTTGTAGGAGACCGCAATGCGCATTTTGTTGATCAGCGGCGAATTTCCGCCCATGCAGGGTGGCGTTGGCGATTACACGCGCGAAATGGCCCGCGCTTGGGTCGAATTGGGACACCAGGTGTGGGTGCTTGGTCCCTGCTCGATTGGAAAAAACAATGATCAGCTCCCCGATCAATCCTGGCACATTTTGCCGCTCATCCGAAACTGGAAGTGGGGCTGCTGGGCGCAAATCACCCGGGTCATCAGCCAGATCAAGCCTGACATAGTCAACATCCAATACCAGGCTGCTGCCTACCATATGCGCAATCCAGCGATCAACCTGCTGCCCTGGCGGCTCAAACGGCTCAAACACTGCCCCCGTATTGTTGTCACCTACCACGACCTACTGCCCCCTTATTTGTTCCCCAAAGCCGGCCGGATACGTCACTGGGCAGTGAGGCTGTTGGCCCGGCACAGCGATGCAGCCATCGTCACCAATACCGAGGATCTGGCCCTCGCACAAGCCTGGCCTTTTGCCACCAGCGCCACCCTGTTCCAGATTCCCATCGGCTCCAACATCGCCGTCGATCCACCCCGAGATTTCGACCGCGACCTGTGGCGCACTTCATTTGGCTATACGAAAAATGATTTTGTGTGGGCATATTTTGGATTTTTGAGCGCAAGCAAAGGCGGAGAGACGTTGATCCGTGCGCTGGCCCAGGCCGATGGACAGACACATCTGCTGATGATCGGTGGGCGCGTGGGCAGCAGCGATCCCACCAACCAAGCCTACGCCAACCATATCGAAAGGCTGATCGACGAACTTGGCCTCCGAAATCGCGTACAGTGGACTGGCTATGTCGCTCCGCGCCAGGTTTCGGCGGCTTTGCTCGGTGTGGAGGTCCTCGTTCTGCCCTACCGCGATGGCATCTCATTCCGACGCGGCAGCCTGCACGCCGCGTTGGCGCATGGATGCGCCGTCATCAGCACGACACCGCGCATCCCCCTCCCCGAATTGCGCAACGGAGAAAATATGCTTCTCGTGCCGCCCGACGATATACAGGCCGTCTATGAGGCCGCCGAGTCACTGCACCGCGATCCAGGTCTGCGCGCCCGCATCGGACAGGAGGCCCAAAAGCTGGCCCGGCAATTCACCTGGGAAGAGATTGCCCGGCGCACAGTTGATGATGTTTTTTGCCCTCAGCACAAAGCAAAACAGGATTGACGAGATATGAAGGATGAACAAGACGAAATTCATCATCCTGGACTCAGATCAATCCTGTTTGAGGCAGATCGGATACACTCAAGAGCCAGACTTGCTCTGGAAAAATGCCACCGTCAGTCGCAGGCCTTCATCCAACCCCATCTCTGGCACCCACCCGAGTTGTTCCTTGGCCTTGGTGCAGTCGAAATAACTGAGGTAAATGTCCCCCTGCCGCCGAGGCGCACGGATGACCTCGACTTTATTGCCGACAATGTCGGTCAGTTTTTGATACAGAGCATTAACCGACGTTCTGTTTCCGGTCGCAATGCAAAACGACTCTCCTCCACCGTGATCCAGTGCCAGCAGGTTGGCCTGGGCCACGTCTTGTACAAACACATAGTCCTTTTGCTGGTCTCCATCCCAATCGATGCGCACCGGCTCCCCGGCGATGATCCGTCCGACAAAGATGGCGATTACCCCGGCCTCTCCGGTCGGATCCTGACGTGGACCGTAGACGTTGCCGGGCCGCAGCGCAGTAAAATCAAGACCGTGTACGTCCTTCCAGAAACGCAAATAGTGTTCGGCGGCCATCTTGGTAATCCCATACGGCGATTGCGGATTCTTGGGTGACTCTTCATCGATCGGCACCTGCCCGACCGTACCATAGATCGCCCCCGACGAGGTAAAGACAATTTTGCGCGTGCCAAAACGCGTGCAACACTGCAACAAGTTGATCAGCCCTACAATGTTGACCTGTGCATCGTGGATCGGATCGTCGGCCGAGATTTTTACGCTGTGCTGTGCGGCAAGGTGACAGACCACCTCTGGGTGCTCAGCCTCAAACACATCGGCCAGCGCCTTGTCGCGGATGTCGATTTTGTAAAAAGCCGCCCCCGGATTGACGTTCTCCATACGCCCGCCGCCCTGCTTCCACAAGCTGTCGACAATCGCCACTTGATGCCCGGCCTCAACTATCGTGTCTACGACATGCGAGCCGATAAACCCGGCTCCACCTGTTACCAATACCTTCATTGAATCCACTCCTTATTATGAATTTTGGACTTGACAAAACTTGGTCTCAATCGGGGAAAGCGTCAAAATCGCAAGCATTTGCCCCCACCCCTAACCCCGCCCCCGCAAGCGGGGCATTGGACGTTATGCTGTACAAAAGATCATAAAAATAATCGCGTAAAATTGTCCAAAGTCCAAATGAATTGACATCAACGTACAAGATCATGTCGAGCGATCGGCACGACATCCAGCACCAGCAGAACCGGTCGCTTGACATGTGCCTCAATGCGCTCTTGCAAACCGATCGTATCTTGATAAGATATCGCGTGCGTGGCACGCACCTGCACCCAGATGTGCAGCGTTTTGCCACCGCCGCGCTCGACTTTCCAGTCGTCCAACTCTACCCCAGGCAAAGCGTCGATCTCAAAAGTCAGCGCGTCTTGAACTGTGTACGAGATCAATGCCGTCTGAGTCGATTGCACGGTCAGCACAGTCAACGCAACCGAGACGAACAACAACAACATAACGACGCCGATCATGCTGCGGCCAAAAACGAGGAGACGCCTTCCGGGGTCAGGCCGAAAGCCGAAAAGCAACAAAACCATGCTGGCGGCGGCAACGATCGCGCTGAGGTTGGTCAGGAACAGCAGCAAAGCGCCGGTGGCGACGGTCCAATTCAGCATCGTGATCCCGATGCCCACCGTTGCCAGCGGCGGCACCAGGGCAACGGCAATCGCCACGCCGGACACTGCGCTCAACACCTCACGGCGGCACTGTGCATATGCGCCGGCAAAACCGGACAGCAGCGCCACGCCCAGGTCGAACAATGTCGGCTGCGTGCGGCCGAGGATTTCGCCGGTAAGCACCTTGCCGGGTGCAATAGCGCTGACCAGCACGCCGATCAACACCGCCAACGCCGCGCCGCGCAGCGTTGTATAAGCCGAGCGCCACAGCAGCCGGGCGTCGCCTTGCACCACGCCCAGGCTGATGCCCAGGATCGCCGACATCAACGGCGCAATAACCATCGCCCCGATGATCACTGCCGCACTGTCCATCAACAGGCCCAGCGTGGCGATGGCCGCGGCCAGCACAACGAGCACGTAAAAATCAGGCCGCGACCGCGCGCCGCGGTGCACCTCGCGATAGGTCTCGACCCGCTGCGCGATGGACAGATCGCCCTGTATGCCAGACAGCCGCTGCCCGGCCTGGTACAGCAAGGTGCGCAACATGCCTACGCGCTGCTTGACGATGAGCGCCGGCACTGGGGCAGCGAGCGCGATCGACTGTGGCACATTGCCGAACAACTTGCGGTCGATATAGCTCTCGTTGCTAGCTCCAATCAGCAGCATGTCATAGCCAGATGCCGCCTCTTGAAGGATGCCTTCGATGACCCCACCGGCGCACACCACTTTGGCCGACACGCGCGAGTCGTCGGCCCACGGCTCGAGCACGGCGCGCAATTGTTCATTTCCGGCCGCCTGAGCAGTCGGCCCCAACGATTGGCGGGCCACATACAAGGCGGTCACCTCGATCTGCGGCGCGAGCTGCAAGGCGATATCGAGCGCCAATGGCGCATTGGGGCCGCTGGACATCGGCACGAGCACCCGGCGCACTTGGCGCAGATCATCTCCATGTACGACGGCCACATCGCACGGTGCAAAGCGGACGACGGGATCCAAAGTGCTGCCCAGTAGATAACTTCGCCCGCCTACCCCACCGCTCCAGCCCAACAGCAGCAGGTTGGGATCGATCTCCCGCGCGACCTGCAAAATTGAGCGGGCGGCATTGGTGCCGGCGCGCACCACCATGTGGACATTGACGCCGTCACACTGCTCGGGAATGCGCAGCCAATCGGGCCGGTCGCCGTTGGGCGTAACGCACAGCAGGATCACGCCGCCATCTTGAACGTGTGCCAGGGCACAAGCTACACTGAGCAAGGGTGACATTTGCTCCTGCTCGCCGACGGCAACCAGAACGCGAAAATTGGAATCGGACACCAATCACCTCAACGTCCAAAAAAACGTGACCCGGCCCGAGCTTTCGATAGCCCGGAACACAGGTCACGATGACGGTGTGACATTAAGTGTAGCCTGGACTCGACTGTTTTGGTACTTGATTCACCGGATCCTGGGGTAAACAAGCAACTGCCCCAACCGTTACGGCAGCGGCGGTAGATCGGCCACATAGAGCGCGCTAGAAGCCAAATAATACAATTTTCCGTCCCTCTCGTCGACAAAAATTCCCGCCAGGCTGGCGAAAACGGATTCCTGTCCACGCGCAGGTTTGAACTGGCGCACAAATGCCCCCTCGCGATCCAATTGCACCACGCGCCCTTCGACGCTGTCGGCGATGTAAAGATACTGCGCCACATCTTCGACATCCATATACAAGGCATCGGCATTGGCCAGGGGCAGCGGCATGCGGGTGATCACAAAGGACACGGCTTCGCCGCCAAAGTATTTTGTCAATCGCCCGTCACGGTGCACAAGATAGATATTGCCATCGATGCCCATATCGACGGCTTTGGTAAGGTCGATGCTCTCCTGGGTCAACCAGCGCGTCGGTTCGGCATCGTACTGCTGATTCCAGTACTTGAAGACCTGGTTGGCCATCGAGTCGAGCAAGTACAGGTTTGAGTCGTATGTGTCTATCGCCGTCGGGTTTCGCCAACTATCGACGCCGCCTACAGTTTGCACACCGATCTTTTCCCAAGTGGGGTCGTATTCCAGCAGCAAGCCATTTGCGTCGAGGATAAGCAAGGCGCCGGCCTGACGCTCGCCGCCGTCTTTCATCCAGGCTATATCGATCAACGGACCGACGTTATACGTTTCTACCGGCTGCCCCTGTTTAAGCAGCACCTGCTCGGCAGTGGAGTCGCGCAACGCGTCGCGCGTTTCGTTGAGTGCATGATGATAGACAATCCCCGCGCCTCGGTCGAGTACGTACACATCCAACCCGGCGACAATGACTCGCCCGGATGAGAGCGCCGTTTGCGTGTATTCATAGAGCCTGAACGGCTGCCCCAAGCGCCTGACCCCGTCAATGCGGTCGAGTTCGGTCTCGGCCTGAGTACGAATCTGGGCCACCTCGACGTCTTCCGGCTGCATCGCAGCGGCATCATCGGCAAGGACAAGCACTTCATGCCAGTAATCGCGCGCGATCACAGGGCTTTCGCTGCTGCTGAGGGCAATGTCACGCTTGCTTCTGAGTGCCTCCAGTTTGGCACTAAACTGCGCCTTGTGCGACCAATCGCGGTACCAGGAATAGCCAAACACAAAGAGCAAAACAACAATCGGGATGGCAATTGCCGCAGCGACCCAGCCACGGACCTGCGGCCCTGTTTGCCCTCGACGACGCCTGCTGCGCGCCGCGCCACGTCGCTGACGTGTACGCTGCGCTTCGCCGCCCGGCTGGCTATCGGGCAATATGCGCTCACCAAGCGTGCGCGCACCTTGCCCGATTTTGTTCAACACAGGCAGTACTCGCTCTTGCCACAGCCCTCCGCTTGTGCCCCGACGTCTTTGGGTGCCCGTCTGAGAGGCCCTTTGCACGTATGGTTCTGGTTCCAAGTCGGTTTCCGGCTCGTATTCAGGCTCCGGCTCATACACTTCCGGTTCTTCGATAGGCACCAGATGCCGGCTGTACTCATTTGCCGCCGGGATCGGCCCGGTTTTGTCTTCCGGTTCTGCCTCGATCTCTGGTCTGGTTTGCGGCCCGCTCTGCGCCCGCGTCGTCCCGAACTCTATCGGCTGTCGCCCAGGTACCACACGCTCCGGAGGCTTGGACTCTGGAGATGTTTCGACCTCCAAAAATTCCCAGTTTTCAGCCTGCGAATCGGCCTGCGCGGGTGTACCGCCAATCTGAACGACGACCGCAGTGCAATCCTCGGGTGGAGCCAGCGCCTCCAGATTATGCATGGATCGCTCGATGCTGCCAACCACAATCTGTCCAATGCGTGTGATGCCCAACTGACGGGCCATCGGGCCATCGGCGACCAAAATCATATCTCCGGGCTGAATCATCGCGTGAAAGAGACGCACCTGTGTTGTTTGATTTTGGCCGAGCATACTGGCGTCTTCTCCTTCGAGTGCCGCGTCGGGAAACGCTCGGACCTTGCCTCGCTGAACAAGATAGATCATCGGCCAGCCGGCCTGGGCGATAAATAGCTCGCCATCGCGTAAAACAACGCAGGCGACTCCGCCCAGGCGGTGCTCGCTGGTCACTTTGGCGTTGTCGCGCACGAGGATTGTGTTGGCCAACAGCACGGCCTGCCGAAGCCCGTAGGTTATCGTCCCCCGCGAACTCGTGTATTCCTCGGCAATTGCAGCAACCAATTCCTGGCAAAGCTGATCGCGGCCAAAGCGCCCGCCACTCAACTCGACCAGGACACACAATTGTCCCTTTCCTCGTCCACCAAAAGGAAGAAAAGCGCGCCGTTCCACGACGGCCAGGTTGTCGGGACTGTCCTGGCGGTTGCCATCAATGAGCCGCAATTGACCGATCTTGGTTTCCCATTTACCAGCCATAAGCCACTCCCTCGTTCCGCTCTATCTGTTTGCTAACGTTTGATTCCGCCAAAACCATAATCAGTGTAAATTAGCGTTCTATATTGCATTCACCATCGAATCTATGTTTCGGCATCACGCACCGCAGCATCAAGCGCCGTAGCATACTGCATCAACTGCTCAATGTGATCCTCAGGCACTTGCTTGACCTGCAAATAGTGAACCAGCACATCCAGCGGTGTCAAGCCAGCCATATCTTGCTGGCCGCCGAGGCGCATCCGTTCAGGACGCGAGACGCTGCGCACGATCGAAGCTACATAGAATGCACCATCCAGCGCATGAAAGATTGCCTTTTCATCGATCAACGGGTTGCGTTCGACGGTGGTCTGCACAAGCACACGCACCACCGCATCCTTGATGGGAGCGCGCGCGATCTGATCGACGATCTGCGCCGTGGGGTCGACGCCGTCTGCCTGCACGCGAACGGTGACAAAAGGCCGCGTATCGAGTGGAACGAACTCCCAGGTGCATCCGCCGCGCTCCACTTGGGCGATAACAAAGCCTTTGACCTCTTTTTCCTCACCAAAATCGATGCGCTCGACGCTGCCCGAATACACCACTGGCGGAAAACGCTCGTCTTCCAACGCCTGATGCTTGTGAATGTGGCCCAGGGCCACGTAATCCCAGGCCGGGTTTTTGAGCAGGTGCAGTGGCAAAACGATGTCGTTACCAAGCATCACCGAGCGCTCCGAGCCATACACCGCGCCTTGCACCGTGCCATGCGCTACCAGGACGTGTGGCACGTCGGGGCCAAGCCGCGCCGTCAGGCCGTCAGCACCGCTTAAAATCGCTTCGACGTGCTCCAGCAGAGCCACCGTCGTCTCTTGCAGACTCTTGTTCTTGTGCACATCGCGCGCCAGCAGCCCGCTGCGCGCAACCCAGGGCAATACGCCCACTTGGACGCGCCCGGACGGCGTCCCGATATCGAACAAATCCGGGCTGCGCGCAACGTAGACGTTATCGACTTCCAGCGTGCCAAAAATCTCCAATGCGTGCGCCCGCCCGGCGGCATTGGGCATATCGTGGTTGCCGGCGACCAACACGGTGGGCACGCCGGCCAGCGACAGCCGTCGAATACGCCGCGCAAACTCGCGCTGCCAGGTCGGTGAAGGGTCGCGCGTCTTGTAAGCATCACCGGCGAAAAGGACCAGATCGGCTTTCTGCTCCAACGCAGCGTCAATCACTGCATCCATGGCATGCAAAAAATCGATCAGCCGGGTCGAGAGGCCCGTATCCGGATCGAATCGGCCATAGTTTTCAACGCCGAGGTGGATATCGGCAAAATGGACTATCTTGATCATCCTTATGCCTCGCCTTGCTCAAAATAGCCAGCCAACGCCAACAAGGTTTCAGGATTAGAGATAACGGTCGTCACCAGCGGCCACCAGCCTTCGATCCTGGCGCGTGAGGGCCAGCGACGCTCCAGAGTCTGCACAACGGTGTGCATTGCCTCGTGCGCCAAAAGCATATCGCCATTGATCGCATATGCCAATGCGCTCATCATCAGCGCAAAAGGCGGGAGCGGATCGCCGTGAGACATACGATGTTCTACCTCGGCGAGGGCAGTGCTGGTTTCGCCCAGGCGCACAGCGGCTTCCAACCACTCGATCAAGGCCGGATCATCTTCACCGATTTTGACGTCCAAAGCCGCCCGCCAGTGACGGCACGCGCGATCCGGCTGCTCAACACGCCAGGCGATCAATCCGGAGTAAAATTCCATCCAAACCAGATTGCGCTCGCGCCGCAAAAAAGATTGTGCGCGTTCAATCTCGCCCTCTTGGATCAGCCAGCGATAGAGGATGTGGCTGTTTTCAACCTGTTCAGGCTGCAAAACCACGGCCATATTCCAGGCCTCGAGAGCCTCAACCACACGATGCTGAGACTTGTAAAGGGTAACAAGTTCCTCGTATGCCTCGGCAGAAGCCTCGTTACTCTCAGCGCGTGCAAGCGCTTTTCTAAAACACGCCTCGGCCCGGTCACTGTGTCCTAGCTCGTTCAGCTGAATGCCCAGAATCGTCCAACCATAGGCGCCGTCAATGCGCTCAACAGTCTGGCACAGATCGGCCAGGCCCTCGTCTATTTTGCCCTGCTCGATGCGCAGCAAGTTGATTCGAATGGAAATTTCGTCAAAACCGGGGTGGCTGGCGATCAGCTGTTCGCACAGGGCAATGGCTTCACCAAACCGTTTCTCCCAACGCAAAAATTCGACGGACATTTGCCAGGCATTCATCAAAATAACGCGATGTCCGGGCTTGCGGGTCAGGGTTTCGGCACTGAGTTTACTCAGACGGTTGACCACGCGTAGGGCAAGGTCGATGGCGTCCTGTGACTTGCCGAGGGCTATCTGTTGAACCGCACGATCGAGGAGGGATTCGTAACTATCGACAAGTTCGACGGACACAATGTCTCCTTGTAGAGGCAAGATAACGTTCGATATCAGCATTGTACTCTAAAACCCCGTCGAGCGCAAGATACAATCTGTCCATACCATTTGCGTTTTTGGGTCGTTGATGCTATACTATGTCTTGCTATGGGCGAGTAGCTCAGCTGGTCAGAGCGCACGGTTCACATCCGTGAGGTCATGGGTTCGAGTCCCCTCTCGCCCATTTTTGCTACCCCACAGACGGCACGGAACGCCTTTTCCCTGCCCGTGCTATAGTACATCCTCTATCCAATCACCCGCTGCTCGCCTCGTAAAAGCCAATCGAGGCGCATACCTGCCAATTCCGGCGTGACGATGGACAGCGGTCGTCGTGTCGATCAGCACCAGCCTGACCACCTCGTCGGGGCAGTGCGCGGTAAAGAGCCAGATGTGAATGCCACCCAGCGAGTACCCGACCAGCACATACGGCCCTGGCTCACGATTGTACAACAAGAAGGGCGCTTGTCAATACCCCGTGTTCGTTCACGTAAAATGCTCCCCCTCTAACGTCACTCAAGTCAAAATGACTTCCCCCGCCGTCCCATCCACAGTGATCGTCTGCCCGCTGTGGATGCGCCGGGTTGCTGCGCCGGTGCCGAGCACGGCCGGGATGCCGTACTCGCGGGCGACGATGCTGCCGTGGCTGAACGGTCCGCCCACATCGGTGACGATGGCAGCCGCCATTGCAAAGAGTGGGGTCCACGCTGGCGTAGTGATTGCGGCCACGAGGATGTCCCCCGGTTGCATCTGCCCGAATTCCTCCGGGCCGTGCAGCACGCGTGCCGTGCCGACGACGCGCCCGGGGCTGGCCCCCGCGCCTTTGAGGACTGCGCCGGCTGCGCTATCGGTGCGCGCCGGCCCGATTTTTTCTACGTGTCTCATCAATTTGGAACCCAGGGGCAAGCCCACCGGCGGCGTGGCCTGCTTTTCGG
>JAFGJF010000232.1 GCA_016929205.1 Anaerolineae bacterium | reverse complement strand
GGTGCTGAAAGCCCGCGAACTGCTGGTTGCCGCCGAGGTGCATCTTGCCGACCAGGCATGTCTCGTACCCGGCGCGTGCGAACGTCTTGGGCAGCGTGTCCAGTTCGGGCCGCAGGATGCTCTCGTTGTTCCAGGCGCCGCATTTCCGCGCTTCCAGGCCGGTCAGCTGGCACAGCCGCGATGGCGTGCACAGCGGCATCTGGCAATAAGTGTCGCTAAAGACGGCGCCATGCGCGGCCAGCCGGTCAAACGTAGGGGTATCGACCGGTTCGCCGCCCTTTTCTTCAGGGACGTGGCCCATACAGCGAAAGCTGTGTTCGTCGCTCATCAGGTACAGGATGTTGGGATGGTTCATTACTTTTCCTTACGGGCTTTTGCTTTGTATCAAGTGTTGGATCTCTTGGATGAGTGCAGGCAGATTAGGCTGTGTAAAGCTGATCGTTGGCGCAGGCACACGATAGCGCTTAATATCGGGAGGCAGGTGCTTGTGATGGGGAAACGTAGCAGCCAGGATTACATCGTTAGGATGGGGAAAGTCGTCATACCAGTATAGCTTTTCGTCACCTTGGTACACTTGATATCCATACGCAGTGATCAAACCCGCATCAAAGTCCAATTCCTCTCGAACGCGTAAGCGGAAACCGTGCACAAAAAGAATCTCTCCCTCTGCGACGCCTGTATAGGGACTGACAGACCAGACCGCCAAAGTAGATTTTGCCACATGAGAAGCAGCAACTATCTCGGCGATCAAGCTGCTGTATCTTGCAAGCGATTTGAGAGGGTTGACGTCCATAATCACTAAGTAGGTTGAAAACGTAATGCTTCAGCGATGTTGTGCTGTTTGATTTGGGCGGAATAGGCTTCCTTGCGACGCAGCCAGGTGGCATAAATCCCTTTCCACCGGCTAAAGTCTGCTCGCGTCTCGTCGTATTCATCATACTGAGCCAACTTGCCCGTCACCAACGCTTCATAAAAATCTTCACTGAGAATGCCATACTTTTCCTCGTATAGCGTCAAGCGGCGTTCGAGCAATTTCATTTCAATAACCAATTCGTGCGTTTCCATATTCACCTTCAATACCGATCCAGACCGATGATCGTAGACTATCAATATGACTTATATTGTAACACAGGATTCACAAAAGGTAAAGCCTTGTTCTGCTGGGCGTCAATGCTCAAACAATTCGTTGATCGAGTGTTGTGGTTCAAAGCCGATCAATTCGCGGACGCGGTCGATGCTGACCAGGCTTCCGGTTCCGTCGATCTTGCGCTTCCACGTATTCACCCCGGGGAAAAAGGTCTCGACCAGCGCCTTTGAGGAGATGCCGGTGCAGTTGTGGCTGTCGTTGACAAAGACCGGGTGGCTGCCCTCATAGTCGGCCAGCAGCCCTTTTTCGATCGCCTGTGCCGAGTCTCGTGCGTCGAGGCTGGTCCAGAAATTGCTGCGGCCAAAGATCAAGGCGGCTTGGGAGAATGCGGACTGGCGTTCGATTGGCTGCTCGCACAACCGTTCCTGCCGCGCCCTTTCGGTGGCGTCGATCACCTCTTGCGCGCGAGCCTGGCGTTCCCGGGGCGGCAGCGCAAACAGATCGATCAACGCCTGTCGCAATTCGAGGATGAAATCCCTGGTAAAGGGTGTTTTCGCCTTGTCGACCTCGTAAACCGCCGGCAGGCGTATTGCTATCCCGGATATGCCCTCTCGCCGCCAGAAATAGGCCGCGATCTCTTCGTTGATCTGTTTGGAAAAGGAATACGGATCGGTCGTGAATCCTGGGTGTGCTTCGTCAACCGGAAAGTAGTGCAGCGAAAAATTTTTTATCCCCATATAATAGCCAAAGGCATTGATCGAACTGGCGATGACCACGCGCTTGATGCCGGCCTCTGCTGCCGCCTGGTAGATGTTGAACGTGCCCTGGCAGTTGACGCGCCAGATCTCTTGTCCGGGGGCCAGCGCCGCGTGGCGAATCGCTGCCAGGTGGACGATGGCGTCCATACCCTTGACCTGCTCGCATACGGCAGCGAAATCGGTCACGTCACAGGGTCGATAGTCGGCACCCGGCAGCGTGATGCCGCTGCGCCGCCCGATGACGCGCACCAGGTGCCCGTTCTTGACGAGCCGCCTGACCGCCGCCTGTCCCACCTCTCCGGTTCCTCCGGTCACCAGAATGTTCATCGTTTTCTCCATATTTTCGGGGTGTGTTTGGTCCGTGTGACAGCGCTGCAAGTATTGTACACCCTCGAATATCAAAAGTCAATCGTATACAGCGCGAACAACTTGCTATTTTGATTCGATCCGGTTATAATCCCGCTTTGGGTGGTGATCATACGAAAGATAAGAGGGTTGGGAACTCGTTTTCGTCTAGCAGGAGTCGTCCTATATGTTTGGTAAAAAAATCGGCATTGACCTGGGCACGGTCAATGTTTTGGTGTACGTCAGGGGCAAAGAGATCGTGCTCCAGGAACCTTCGGTGGTAGCGATCTCGGTCAATGAGAATAAAATTGTCGCCGTGGGCACCGAAGCCAGGGAGATGATGGATCGCACGCCGGATACGATCGAGGTGATGCGCCCGATGCGCGATGGCGTGATTGCCGATTTTGTGGTCACGGAGGCGATGCTGCGCTATTTTATCCGCAAAGTCTGCGGGCGCACGCCGTTCCGTCCTCAACTGATGCTCAGCGTCCCGGTCGGTGTGACCAGCGTTGAGAGCCGCGCCGTTCGTGAGGCCGCCATTCAAGCCGGAGGCCGGGAGGCGTACCTGATCCCCGAGCCGCTCGCTGCAGCCTATGGGGCCGGGATGCCGATCGGCACGCCCACCGGCAATATGGTGATCGACATCGGCGGCGGCGCCAGCGAGGCCGCGGTGATCTCGATGAACGATATCGTCGTCGGCGATTCGGTGCGCATCGGCGGGGTGCGCATCGACGAGGCGATTATGGTCTACATTCGCAAAAAGTACAATTTGCTCATTGGCGCGCCGACGGCCGAAGAGATAAAAATCAGGATTGGCAGCGCGCTGCCGTTGGAAGAAGAACTGTCGATGGAAGTCCAGGGGCGCGACCAGGTTGCCGGTTTGCCCAAGACGATCACGGTGACCTCGGACGAGATTACAGAGGCCATTTCCGAACCGCTGGCGGCGATCGTCAACGTCGTCCGTTCCGTGCTCGAGGTAACACCGCCCGAATTGTCTTCGGATATTATCGATCGTGGGATGGCCATTCTCGGCGGCGGGGCGCTGCTGCGCAACATTGACCGCCTGATGACGCAAGAGACCGGCGTGCCCTGTTATATCGCCCAGGATCCGATCTCGCGGGTGGCGGTGGGCGCGGGGCGGGCCCTGGAAAACATCAACATTTTGCGCCGCACGCTGGCCTCGATATGATAGAGACCTGACAGGTTACAAGCGAACGACGTTCGCACCCTGTCAGGTCGGGCTAATTTTGTTCTGTCCCGTACAGCCTCACGTACATATCATAGTGGCGATAGATCTCACGCACGTACCGCTGCGGTTCGTCATAGTTAATGATCTCGATCAACAGATCCGGATCTCCGCCGGATTGTTCGAGCCAGTATACGCCGTTCCCCGGACCACCATTGTATCCCGCCAGCGCGGCCATCACGTTTCCCTCTGTTTGTTCCAGAATACGGTTGATAAACCAGGTGCCGAATTTGACATTGATGTAGGCGCGCTGCAGCAGTCTTTCGATCGGCTGATCGGTGTCGGCGTATTCCGACCAGGGCATCATCTCGGCGATCCAGGTGCCCGTTTCGGGCATCACCTGGGTCAACCCAACTGCGCCGGCCCAGGATGTGACACCCTGCTCAAAGACGCTTTCCTGGCGGATCAGGGCCAGGATCAAGAGCGGGTCTGCGCCTGGCGAGTCCTCATCCTGTGGGGTATTTTCGCCAAGTACAACATCCGCAAAATAAACGGGAAAGGCCATCCGCTGTACGAGCCGGGGCATATCCAGCACGGTTGGCTCGGGAGCCAGGGTAATCAGGTCGATTGTGGCCCGCAGCGATGAGGCATAAATGCCCAGATCGCGGGTCAAGAACGCAAACTGGTAGAGCAGCAAGGGGTCCTGGTACAGGTTTTTGCGCAGGCTTTCAAACTCGGTGCACGCCTGGCTGCACATGCCCAACGACCACATTTCCATCCCCCGTCGAAAGCGTATGTCCTCGGCCAGGTTGGACGAAATGACCATCGGGTCGGTGTCATCACCCAGGCCGGCCCAGGTGCGCAGCCAGCCGGCGGCCTTCACTTCTTCTGCTTCCTCGTCGCTGGTCAGGTGCAGGCTGTCCGGCGCGTCGATCCAGGGCGCGGATCGGCCGCCGTTGGCCAGCATGTGAGCGGCGCGTATGCCATAAAAATCGCGCGGGTGCTCGTCGGCCAGTTTGCGCAGCAGCCCGCGCGCTTCTTCGACCTCGCCATACGCCCACAAGACTTTGCCCAGCCAGTACCGTGCCTGCAGCGCCGCACTCGAGGCCGGGTACACGGCGAGCAGTTCGCGCCAGTCCAGCATGGCTGCGTCCGAATCGCCGCTGCGATAGCGGCAGATGCCGGCCCGGAAACGGGCGACAGGCGCTTTTTCAGCGTTGACGTGTTCGTCGGCCAGAGCGGTATAGATGTCGGCCGCTTCCTGAAAACGATCTTCTCTTTCCAACATCCACGCTGCTTGCCAGCGCGCTTGCGGGGCCAGGACGTGTTCTGGATACCGTTCGGCAAACTCGATATAAGCCTGTGCAGCCTGGTCTACGCGCTCCAAACTGTACAGTGCCTGGCCCTTGATCAACCACATATCACCCCAACGCGGCGCTGTGGCCGCATAGGCGTCGATCATCCGTTCGCATTCCTGGATCGCCAGGTCAAAAGAGCCGGCATCGAACAACGATTGGGCGACATAATAGTGGGCATCGCTGTTGTACCCTTCTGCCGCCTCCATATAGCGGTAAAATGCGGCTACGGCAGCGGCATAACTGCCGGCGTAATAGTCGATCAGCCCGCGTTGATAGTCGTCGACCTCGACGCCGGCGTCGACCAGTTCGACCAGGGCCAGGTAGGCGTAGGGCGGCTGCGGGTCGGCGTTGGTCGCCTGGACAAACGCGTCCAGGGCGTCTTGTTCTCGTCCGGCCAGGCGATGTGATTCACCAATCAGGTACCAGAGCCGCGCCAGCCGGTAGACGTTCTCCGAGCGTTCGATCACGCCGTAGAACCAGCCGATGGCGTCGTCGTAAAGGCCGGCGGCCGAATAGGCCAGGCCGATCTTTTCCCGCAGATCGTAACGCTGCCCCAAATCGACCGCTGCATCCAAGGCGTGTTTGTAGGCCTCGACCGCCGCGTCGTGCTGCTGCAACCGGACGTAATTATCTCCAATGCGCGTGTAAACGAGATCGGCCAGGATGTCTTGGTGCGCCAGGTAAGCCTGGTATTGGCCAATCGCGTCCTCGTATTGCCCGAGGCCGTCGAGTGCCTGGGCCAGATAAAAGTGCGCGCTGTGCGTGCGGTGGTCGTCGGGGTTTTGTTGTACGAACGCCAACAGCCGGTCGCGCGCCGCGATGTGATTGCCATCCAAAAAGGCGCATACGCCAATCTGGTAGGCGGCTTCAAGCCGTTCTGATTCACCTTCTGCGATCTGTTCCACGATCTCGAACTCGGCGATGGCGCGCCGATAGTCGCCGTTCTGCCTGGCTTGATACGCCCTCGCCATTCGTGTTGCCGGTTCGGGCGTTGGCGACGGCGTCAAGGTCGGCGTTGGCGTCGGCGTGGTCGTGGCGGTCGGCGACGGCGTAGACGTTGGCAGCGGCGTAGACGTTTGCGTAGGGGTCACCAGGGCGGGCAGCTCTCCTGGCGTGGCGGCCGCCGGATCGGTGCGGCCCGGCACAGGGGTCTTGTTTGGATCGGGCGTTTGGCCGGCCTGGATGGTTGCCGCCAGCGTCGCGTCAAGCGTGCCGGGCGCAGTTGGCGTGACGCCGGCAGCAGGTGTGACCGCAGGCCGGTTGGCAAGATAGACGAGGAGTGCCACACCGATCAGCGTGGAAACGAGAAACAGGGCCACAGCCAGGATGAGCCAATCTCTAAGTCTCATAGTGTGTTTATTATCCTCACTTTGGCCGTTCTGTCAACTTGAAAAACGCGGCCCGGTCGAGTATAATCCGGCCAGAACACCTTTCCATCTACTTTATCCAGGAGGCAGTCTGTGGAATCAAAAAGTGGCTTTTCACTTGTGCGTCTGTTCGTTGGTCTGGTCCTACTCGCCCCGATGCTTGTGACCTGCCTGGCCGGCAAGGTCGTTCCCGCACTGTACACCGTGGTTCGCAGCGTTCAGGCCTACAGGCTGGCAGCGCAAGCTGAATTTGTTGGCCTGGACAACTATGCGCGGTTGTTCCGGGATTCGCGTTTTCTTCCTTCTGTAGGCCACACGATCGCCTTTGCCGCCATCCGGCTGTTCGCCACGGCCATCGTTCCCGTCGTTCTCGCCTTCGCGCTCAGCAAGCTGGGCCGCCGGGGCCGCATACTCTACCGGGTGTGTTTGACCCTGATCGTGCTGCTTTTCATCCCCATTTCGTTGTTCCAGGGGTGGCGGATTGTGCTCGATCCGCACAACACTGCCTTGGGTAGAACGTTTTCCCTGTCCGATCCCGACAGGGCGCTGCTCGTCTTGCTGATCCTCGATGGGCTGATGTCGTGCACTCTCGGGGGGACGCTGGGCACGATGCTCTACATGATGGTCTTTCGCGGCGCTCAAGGTGACCTGGGGCGGGCGATCAAGCCCTTGTTAGCCGTGTGGCTGATCGTTAACCTGTGCGTGGTTTTGGGGGCGTTCCTGATTTTTGACCTGCCGTTCGTGCTCACCTCGGGTGGCCCGGCAGGCAGCACGACCACGTGGGTGTTTTACGCCCACATGGCCCTGCTGCGTTCTATGCAGATGGGATACGCCGCAGCCATGGCCATCCCGCTGATGCTGCTCGGCGCGCCTTTGATCGTCCTGATCTGGGGGATCGGCGAGTGGAGCGGCCTGCGCCTGGCGATCGTGCCAGCCGAGCAAGAGACAAAAAGCCGG
>JAFGJF010000231.1 GCA_016929205.1 Anaerolineae bacterium | reverse complement strand
GCGTCTCGGTTGGCGTCGGCGTATGGGTTGGCGTCGGAGTAAGCATCTCGGTCGGCTTCGCGGTGGGCGTCTCCGTCGCAGCGGGCACAAGTGTCGGCGTTGGGGATGCGGTCGGCGCCGTTGCCGGTTGGGTAGGGCCCTTGAACTGCGCGGCCAACTCGCGGCTCAGATCGAGATAGGTGCTGCCATAGGTCACGCTCGGTTCGATCATGGTGCCCTCGCGCCATTCGTTAAAACTCGTAATCATCACCATTTCCGGCGTGCTGGCCATCGCCGCTTCCCACGTCGACCGGTAGTATTCCGGGCTGCGGGGATAACGATATGGATCGGGCCGATCGGCGATGTGGGTGTCGTCGTAGCCCGGCATCGCGGTTGCGATCCAGATGCGCTGGCTGTTGTGCCGGGCGTTATAGTCGTCGACCCGTTTTCGCATCTTGGTGGCTGTGTACATTGGATTGGTGTTGACGCGCCAGGTAATCATGTACAAATGCAGCCCGTCGAATACGTCCAGCCACGCCGGATCGTCACTGTCTGCAATCCAGATGGTCTCGTGATTGGGATCGACCTGGGCGCGAATGGCGGCCCAGCTTTTGACGGACAAGCGTTGCTGCTGCCAGAAAAAGATCACGGCTTTGCCGTTGTAACGTAAAAAGGCCGGGTGTTGTGCGTGAACGTCGATCAGGTGCTTGAGCCCACTGGTCAAGGCGTCGATGTTGGTCATAAAAGGTGATGTGGTTTCAAAATCGACCGCGGCGCTAAATCCCTTTGCTTGTGCTACGTCGAGCAAACTGGTCAAGTTGTGCTCGGTTGGGTTGTCTCCCGGCCCGTACCACGACATCACCAGTCCATCGATCCCGGCATTTTGTGCCTCTTGCACGTGCCGTTCGATCGTCTCCCGGTCGGCGGAGCGATAGGGGGTCAGGGGCATATCGGGAACCTTGTCGTAGGACCACGTGTTTTCATCATACCAGGCATAATAAAAGGCCAGCACCAGGCGTTGATTTTGCGCATGAGAAGTGCGCCCATCGACTGGACTGAACAAAAAGAGCAGCAGGACGGCTGACAAAAAGCCGAGTGTCTGTCGTTTCAAGATGCGTTCCTCGGAAATATTCACGAACTTGAGCCGTTATCGTGGGGCGATTATAACCTATTTGTGAGCAAAAACGCAAGTCGGTTACAAAAGTCGTGTTGAAATTCCTATCAGAACGTGATACAATGGACACAATTCCCGCATACGGGTTGAGGAGGATGGTGGTGCCAGATTTGACGCTGCGTCGAGCTCAGAAAATGGTGGACGAGTGGGTGCAAACGCAAGGTGGATATTGGTCTTCGTTGGCGATCATGGTCCAGATCGCCGAAGAAACGGGAGAGGTGGCCCGGTTGATCAACCATCTCGGTGGTGAAAAGCTCAAAAAGGCTCAAGAGCCTGAGCAGGATTTGGGGATGGAATTGTGCGATTTGCTCTACGCGATGATTTGCCTGGCCAATCTGCACGGTGTCGATCTGCAGGCGAATTTCGAGGCGGTGATGGCAAAATACGTCACCCGCGACGACGGACGATTTTTGAACCAATAAAGGGATATGAAGAGGAGGGATGCTGTGTCGCACAAGATTGAAAGCGTGATCAAGCGCACGGGCGTGGTGGCCCCATTCAACAAAGAGCGCATTACCAACGCTATCTATCGTGCCGCCGTGGCTGTACAAGGGCGGGATCGAACGATCGCCGAAGGGTTGGCCGATCAGGTCGTCGATATCCTGGAACAAACGATGCCACCGGGGACGATGCCGACCGTCGAAGATATCCAGGACATTGTGGAAAAGGTGCTTATTGAAAACGGCCATGCGCGCACGGCCAAGGCCTACATCTTGTATCGCGAAGAGCGGTCTGCGCGCCGGCGCCATAAAACGGCACATGAAAATCGTGATTCATCCAACATTCCCTACCGGAAACTGTGGGAAACGCTGTCCTGGGCGGTCGATCACGACCTGTACACGGTCGATCGATTGAATGCTCGTATCGCGCGCGGCGAGTTTGCCCAGATTGTCCAGGAGTCTGAGCAACTGTACGAGCAGGATATCGAGGCCGCGGTGCAAATGATGCAGGAATGCTGCGATGAACTCAAGATTGTGATCATTGCCGGGCCGTCTTCTTCGGGCAAAACGACGACGACGATCAAGATCGAGCACCATCTCAAGCAAATGGGACTCAATCTTGTTGCGCTAAACATAGACAACTATTTCCACGACCTGGAATTGCACCCCAAGGATGAGTATGGGGACTATGATTTTGAGACGCCGCAGGCCCTCGATCTCGAGATGATCAACGATCACCTGGCGCGTCTCGTTGCCGGCCAGGAGGTCCGTATTCCATTTTACGATTTCAAAACCGGCAAGCGCACCAATGACGTGACGCCGATGCGCATTGGCCCAAATGATATCATTTTGATCGACAGTCTGCACGGTATGTATGCAGATATGACCAAATCGGTTTCAGACGATCGCAAATTCAAGCTGTATATTGAGACATTGCTGCAAATCAAGTGTCATGATGGGCGTTTCATCCGCTGGACCGATTTACGCCTGATGCGGCGTATGGTGCGCGACGCCCAGTTCCGCGGATACGATCCACGCAAGACGTTGGAGCATTGGCATTACGTGCGCAGCAGCGAGCTGCGCCATATCATTCCCCACGCCAACTCGGCCGATTATATTGTCAACAGTGCCATGCCGTACGAGTTGGCGATCATGAAGCCGCGTTTGTTCAAGCACTTTGAGCAGTGGATCGTGGATTATCGAGACCGGCCACACCGCCAGGATGCTTATCGCCGGGCTCGCCGCGTCTATGAATTGCTCAACACGGTCACAGAGGCAACGAACGACGCGGCCATTCCATCGACCTCGCTGATGCGCGAGTTTATTGGCGGAAGTGAGTACGAATACTGATCCCGGATCATGCGTGATCCGAGATCACGCATGATCCGAGATCACGCGTACTGGGCGAAAATGGCCTTGGCGTCAAGCACATCCTGGTTGATCTGGTCGACCAGCTTTTGGACGCTCGAGAATCGCAGTTCGGAGCGCAGTCGCGCGACAAATTCGAGCACCAGGTCGCATCCATAAACGTCTTGGTTGAAATCCAGAATGTAAGCTTCGACGCTTTGTTCTCCGTTGTCAAAGGTAGGCCGCGTGCCAATGCTGGTGACGGCACAATATCGTTCTGTACCGAGCGTGGCATATGTGGCATAGATCCCATTCGCGGGAATGACGCGTTCGGGACTAACCTGCAAGTTGGCCGTGGGAAAACCGATGCACCGCCCGCGCTGTGCGCCGTGAACCACTTCTCCGGCAAGCGCGTAATGCCGTCCCAAAAGGCTGGCGGCTTTTCGAACGTGCCCATGGCGCAGCAGGGTGCGGATGCGCGAGCTGCCGATCTTGAGTCCATCATCCTGCAAAAAGGGCGCAATGTACACGTCAAAGCCCATTTCCTGGCCCAGGGTTTGCAAAGCAGGAACGTCCCCTGTGCGATCGCGTCCCAACGCAAAATCATCGCTCACATACAATCCGCGCATGTTTAGACGTTGGTACAAATGCTGCACAAAGGTGCGAGGTGCCAGGGCCGCCAGTTGGCGATCGAAACTCAGGATCGCGATCCAATCGAGTCCCAATTGTTCCAGCAGGATCGTTTTTTCGCCGGGCGTGGTCAAATAGGGGAGCGCATGTCTTGGGGAAAGCACAGTTGCCGGGTGTGGATAAAAGGTGACCAACCCGGCCAGGTGATTTTGCGTTCGTGCCTGTGCGATTAACCGGCCGATCAAATGTTGGTGGCCGAGGTGGATGCCGTCAAATGCGCCGATGGTGACAAGCGATTTGCTATCGGCCAGTTCGTCGGGCAGGCATATTCTTTCAAGTGTGTCGGTCAGTACGTGCATTGTCCAAGATGGCATTATTCTGCAGATACCAGGATGGTGTTTGGTTTGACAAAGACCTTGACCGGTCTCCAACTGGACGCCAGTTTCTCTCGTTTTACCAGGGCAATGAATCGGCCGTCTGGACCATAGGCCCGGGCGATCGTGCCGACGTCAACGTCGCCGGAAACGTGGATCGATTGTCCCAAAGCCAGTCTGAACGCGGTGCTTTGGTCGAGGTGAATCATTGGCAGGTTGGCAAGTGCGGCATCCAGCGGGTAAAGCCAGATTCGCTCAGAGTCGTTGGCAAATCCCGCTTCGAGTTGTTCGATTGTCACAGCTTGCTCGATGAAAAACGACCCGCTCCGGGTTCTACGCAGCGCAGCCAGATGCGCGCCACATCCCAGTACTATGCCAATGTCGTGCGCCAGGGCGCGAATGTACGTTCCAGGCCCGCACTCTACCGTGACGTGAATCAAAGGGCGTGCCCAGGTGGTGATGCGCAGGGCATAGATATCGACCTCACGTGGTGGACGTTCTACGGTGATGCCCTGGCGGGCCAGCTCGTACAACTTTTTCCCGTTTTTTTTGATTGCCGAATACATTGGCGGCACTTGCTCGATATGGCCGACGAATTGCCCCAGCGCGGCCTCGACTTGTTGGCGTGTAACGCTGACCGGCTTTTCGCTCGTGACGTCGCCTTCAGCGTCGAGCGTCTTCGTCGAGATGCCCAGATGAATGATGGCTTGATAGGTTTTGGGTGAGTCCATCAAATATTGGGAAACGCGAGTGGCCTGTCCCAGACACACCAAAAGCACCCCGGTCGCCAACGGGTCCAGGGTACCTGCGTGCCCAACCTGGCGTTGCCGGGTTATGCGTCGAAGCCGGGCAACGATGTCGTGCGAGGTTAGTCCCAGTGGTTTGTCGACGTTCAAGATGCCATGGAGGAGACGGTCACCGGCGGCGTTTTGTGTGAAAGACTCGCTCATGCGGCGTGTTTTTACCCAGGCGTTTGTTTGTTCCATGCCTGGCGAAGCATGGATAGCACTTTGGTTCGGGCCTCTTCTATCGGCCCCGAGATGGTACATCCCGCGGCCTGCGGATGCCCACCGCCGCCCAATTCCAACGCGACTTGAGATACTGTATAACCGGGGACGGCGCGCATAGACACGTTGATGCTGCCATCCTGCAATTCGTCAAAGATGACGGCGATGTCGACCTGATCCACTGCGCACAAAAAGCTGACCAGTCCTGCGTCACCGTTCGCCTTGTATCCGATCCGATCGCGCAGCGCTTGTGTGATCTGGCTCCACAAAATCCGTCCTTCGAGGCACATATCTTGCATCGCCGCCGCCCACAACTTGATCACCGAAATGGGGCGGTGGTTAAAGGCGTAATCGCTCAATTCGCTGATTGATGCCCCCGCTTTGATCAATTGCAGTCCTATTTCGACAACCTCGGCTGTGGTGTTGGAAGTCCGGAAGCCAAGCGTGTCAGTCACGATGCCATTCAAAAGACAATTTGCAATCGCGACGTCAATGGGGATGTCCAGTTCGGTGATCAGGGCATACAGCATTTGTGCTGTCGCCGCGGCGTTCGTGTCCACCCAGTTTATCTGGCCAAAGTACGTATTGGTGGTATGATGATCGATATTGATGATCGGAATATCGGTCGGGCACTCGGGATCGCACAACTGCCCCAATCGTTTCGGATCGCTGCAATCCAGGCTGACGATCAACTCTAGGTCAGTGGTCTGCCAGGTCGGGGTGATTTTTTCCCAACCGGGCAAATGCTGGCAAGACTCGGGTACGGGATCGGCACAAAGCATCGTGACATCTTTGCCGGCCTCGACAAGTGCGAGCCCCAAGCCCAGCAAAGATCCAATCGCATCCCCGTCCGGTGCGACGTGGCAAACTGCCAGAATACGCTGCGCGCTAGCGATCCTCTTGGCTACTTGGGCTACCATTTTGATCATTGTCCAGCCTTTCCTGGTGGATCTGTGCTAACAAGGAATCAATGTGCTCGCCATAGCTGATCGATTCATCCAGGTGGAATCGCAATTCGGGCGTCTGTCGGATAGTCAACAAGCCGGCAAGTTCATGCCGCATAAAGCTGTTTGCGCTTTCGAGGCCCTGCATCGCCTCTTGGAGTGAATCTGGGTCGCCGCCCAGTCGATAGACGTATATATCTGCATATTTATAGTCAGCGGTCACACGCGCGCCGGTAATGGTGACCCCTTGCAGCCGGGGATCTTTGATGCGACGTTGGACGATGTAGCTCAGTTCGCGCATAATCAAATCTGCGACGCGCTTTTGTCGCCTGATAGCCAACGTTACACTACCCTTTCTTTCTTGTATGCTTCAACGGTATCACCCTCTTGAAAGTCGTCAAAGTGTTCGATCCCGATGCCGCACTCGAAATTGCTCCTGACCTCGCGTACGTCCTGCTGGAATCGTTTCAGCGAAGAAAGCGCACCATCAAAAATCACTTCTTGGTTGCGCAGAACGCGTGCCCGGGCATTACGTTCGATGATGCCATCCGTCACATAACAGCCTGCGATATTGCCGACTCGGGTGATGCGGAACACGGCTCTCACCTCGGCGTGGCCGGTGACCACGTCTTGGTATGTTGGCTCCAGCATGCCGGTCAATGCTTTCTGTACGTCGTCAATGATCTTGTAAATGATGTTATAGAACCGAATCTCGATCTTTTCCGATTCGGCTTGACGGCGCGCGGCAACGTCGGCCGTGACGTTAAAACCAATGACGATGGCACGAGACGCAATAGCCAGCATAATGTCGGACTCGCTGATGTTGCCCGTGCCTTTGTGGATCACGTTGACCTTGATTTTATCGGTGCTCTGGTCCTGAATCGAGTTGATAATCGGATCGAGCGATCCCTGCACATCGGCTTTGACAATGATATTAAGATCTTTGGTTTCTCCGCTCTCCAGTTGTGCAAAGAGCTGCTCCAGGCTCAACTCTGGCGCGGCTTCGGCGCTTTGCTCTCGTTTTGCCGAACGGGCAATGGCGATCTGTCGCGCCGTTTTTTCGTCTTTGACCACACGGAAACGTTCTCCAGCGTTGGGGACGTCACTGAGTCCCGAGATCTGAGCCGGCGTCGACGGGCCGGCTTCCTGGAGCTGTTTCCCGGTGTAATCAAACATGGCACGCACACGCCCGTACGTCTGGCCAATGACAAAGCTATCACCCTGGTGCAATGTGCCGTTTTGTACCAGGACCGTGGCCGTCGGACCACGCGTTTTGCTCATTTCGGCTTCAATGATCACGCCGATGGCCGCCGGAGCTGGATTGGCTTTGAACTCTTGAACTTCGGCTACGAGCAGGATATTCTCGAGCAGGTCTTCGATGCCGATGTTCATTTTGGCCGAAACAGGCACACAGATGGTGCTACCTCCCCAGTCGTCGGGGACCAGGTCTTCATCCGAAAGCTGCTGTTTGACCATATCAGGGTTGGCGTTGTCTTTGTCGATCTTGTTCAAGGCGACGATAATCGGCACGTGCGCGGCCCGGGCATGCGATATGGCCTCTTTGGTTTGCGGCATCACGCCGTCATCGGCGGCGACGACCAGGATAGCGATATCTGCGCCCTGGGCACCACGTGCACGCATCGCCGTAAAGGCTTCGTGACCGGGGGTATCCAGAAAGGTGATCTGTTTCGAGTCGTACGTAATTTGATAAGCACCGATGTGTTGTGTGATCCCACCGACCTCACCGCTTTGTACGCTCGTGTTGCGAATGACGTCGAGCAAGGAGGTTTTGCCGTGATCGACGTGTCCCAAAAGGGTCACGACCGGAGGCCGAAGGACCAGGTCTTTGGGATCTTCTTCGGCCAGGAGCCGGGTCATCAAGGGGACGCCTGTCTCTTCCTCTTCAATTTCTATTTCTTGAACGGGCAGTGACGCGCGAAAGCCAAATTCTTCAGCAATAATGGCCGCGGTCTCAAAGTCGATCTGTTGATTGATGTTGGCCATAATGCCATTATTCATCAACTCTTTGATCACGTCAATCGGGCTGGTTTCAAGTGCAGTAGCCAACTCGCGCACTGTTACAAATTCTGATATTTCAACCACAGTTAATTCTTGTCCCATCTATCCCACCCCTTTTTGATTCGCCGCAACACGGGTCAATCTGGTTGCTGGCAGATCAACTTGGCCAAGTGTGCACCGGCCCAAACTCTGTTGGTCTATTGCTCTTGAGTCAATATATAGCTTTGCAGCATCTCTTTCTCTAGGGCACCTATTTGCATATTCAATGCTTTGCCCAGCCGGTCACCTTTTAGCGCTGCCAGCCAGCAAGCCTGGTCGGGGCAGAGATAAGCTCCCCGACCATTTTGCTTTCCGGTCTTGTCGATGACCAGTGTGCCTTCCGGTGTGCGCACGACGCGAACCATTTCGCGCTTTGCACGAACCTGGCGGCAGCCGATGCACGTTCTTTGAGGAATGTGCTTTCGTCTCATCCGCGATCCAGGAATTCCTCCCAATTCAGGTCGTCGTCCTGCTCGCGCTTGTGCCTGCGTTCGACGACCAGTTCGCCGCTTTCTTCGTCCCGGATGAGTCTCCGGCGTTTGCGGCGTCCCTTTTGTTTCGTTGCGTCCTGTATTTCCAGCGTTTCGTCCTCAACGTATTCGTATTTCATTTTGACCCGCTTGGGGCGCGCTTTCGCCTCGGCGGATTCCGGTTCTTCGGGCTCCTCTGGCGTGAGAATAGTGATTGTTTCGACGACGGTTGGCGCTTCGATAGCACTGCCTTCGGACTCGAGCTCTGGTGCCGGCTCTGTTTCTACAGGTACTGGCACTTGGAGTTCAGTTTCGGCAACCGGTATGGTTTCCTGGACGATTGATTCTGGCTGTGCAGCAGCCTGCACCGGCTCTGTTTCAGCCTGGACCAACTCTTTTTCTGTTGGCGTTTGCTCAGGCACTGCTTCTGATTGGACCGGAACTGGTCCAACTTCTATTTCTGATGCTACCGCGGTTGGCTCGACATCTTGGGCTGCTTCGACGGGCGTTTTGCCCAACAAAATGGCTTCAGCCATCGCCAAAATGTCTTTCCCATCCTTAGCAATGGTCGCGACACGATCACTAGGCCTGATATCTTCTTTGACGGCGATGCTCTGGTTCTTGATATCGATGCGCCATCCGGTCAACTTGGCTGCCAGGCGAGCGTTTTGGCCTTCTTTGCCGATAGCAAGTGACAGTTGGTCGTCTGGGACGACAACGGTTGCTGTTCTTGGGCTTGAATTGGGATCCAAGACAACATAACTTACTTTGGCCGGACTGAGTGAATTAGAGATGAACGTTTTGTCATCAGCACTCCAGGCCACAACGTCGATTTTCTCACCGCCCAGTTCGTTGACAATGGACTGGATGCGCATGCCGCGGACACCAACGCAGGATCCAACCGGGTCAACGCCTTCTTGCGTCGCCGCAACGGCGACTTTGGATCGTGAGCCGGCCTCACGCGAA
The DNA here is from genome assembly GCA_016929205.1 of Anaerolineae bacterium. Next base: position 1,005 of record JAFGJF010000231.1, on the reverse strand, counting down.
ATGTTCTTGATCTCGACCGTGCCGCTAAAAATCTCTGGCACTTCAAGTTCAAGCATACGGCGCAGCATACGGCGATGGGTGCGAGAGACGACGATCTGCGGTCCACGGCTCGATCGACGCACTTCGAGTACATAGGCCCGCACGCGCTGGCCGACTCGATACCGTTCACCAGGAACCTGATGGCTGCGAGGCATTACGGCCTCGGTTCGTCCTAAATTCAGGGTGATGGCGTGTGGTGTAATGCTGGCAACCATGCCATTGATCAATTCTCCCTCTCGGTCCGCATAGCTGGTGAACAAGGCATCACGTTCTGCTTCACGAATGCGTTGCAAGATCACTTGTTTAGCTGTCTGAGCAGCGATGCGGCCAAATGCCTTTGGCGTAATATCAATTCGGACGAGGGTGCCGAGTTTTACACCAGGCGCACTTTTGCGCGCCTGGTCGATCGAGATTTCAAAACGATCATCCTGGACCTGGTCGACAACGATACGCTCTGTGAACACGGCGGGCCTGCCGGTTTTCACATCAATGATTGCCTTGACGTTTTGTCCACCACCAAAATTCTTTTTATAGGCTGACACCAGCGACGTCTCGATTGCCTCGATGATGACGTCTTGAGACAGGTTGCGCTCACTACAGATTTGGTTAATGGCCATTACGAGTTCACTTTTCAACTTTTTCGACCCTCCTGGTAGCCTGGTTTTGCAAAATAGGCTATCATATCGTTTCTTCTCCTATAACAAGAAAAGTGGGGGATGCCCACTTTTTCGACAAAATTCTAGGTTTGGTCTCAAGGAAGACCATCGTGCTGCGACGTATGAGAAACTGCGACCTCGTGGCAAACGCGCCCCGACAGAAAGTCTCTTCACACAAGTGTCGCATATTATAGCATGTTCCTATCTTGAGGTCAAGTTTACATGCTTGAGATTCGGTCATAAATGTAAAAGTGTGGTTGGCGGCGTTTATGGAAAAACGCCCTACATCTTGGATTATCATTGCTTGTAG
>JAFGJF010000230.1 GCA_016929205.1 Anaerolineae bacterium | reverse complement strand
CGCGCGGTCTTCAAAACCGTCTGAAGGGGCGTAGAACGTTCCTTGGTGAGTTCGACTCTCATTCGCTCCCGCCAAAAAAAGCGTCTTGGCGAAACCATTTGGTTCGTCAAGACGCTTTCTCTATGGATGATTGAGAAACTTGGACTCAAGCTACTTGTCGTCCAGCGCCGCCAGGCCGGGAAGCACCTTGCCTTCCAGCATTTCCAGCGAGGCGCCGCCACCGGTGGAAATGTGCGACATCTTGTCTGCCAGGCCGGCCTGTTGGATCGCAGCGACCGAATCGCCCCCACCAATCACAGTCATCGCCCCGCTTTCGGCCAGCATCTTGGCTATAGCCGTCGTCGCCTTGGCAAACGGCGCCATCTCGAATACGCCCATCGGCCCGTTCCAGACGATCGTTTTGGCCTTTGCGATCTTTTTTCCAAACGATTCAACCGACTTGGGGCCAATGTCCAACATACGCCACCCGGGTTCGATCTCGTTCACCCCGGCGATCTTGGTATTCGCCTCCGCCGAAAAGGCATCGGCCAGCACGCCATCCACCGGCAAAATCAGCTTGTTCCCACCCAATGCCGTCAGTTCCTTGGCCACCGCATAACTCTCGGGCTCGACAAGCGAATCGCCCATCTCGTAACCTTGTGCGGCAAAAAAGGTGTTGGCCATACCGCCGCCAATAAGCAGCGCATCCGCTTTGCTCAACAATTGGCGAATGACCCCGATCTTGTCCGATATTTTGGCCCCGCCAATAATGGCGACGTAAGGCGATTCAGGGTTTTCTACCACCTTGCCCAAAAACTCGATCTCTTTTTCCATCAACAGCCCGGCAACGGACGGCAGGTAGTGCGTCACGCCTTCCGTCGACGCGTGGGCGCGGTGCGCAGCGCCAAAAGCATCGTTGACGAACAGGTCGCCCAATGCGGCCAACGCTTCCGCCATTCCGGCGTCATTCTTGGTCTCACCCGCGTGGTAACGCGTATTCTGCAGCAATAACACGTCCCCCGGCTTGAGCGCGGCAGCCATGGCCTCTACTTGTTCGCCGATGCAGTCGGGAGCCATCTTGACCGTTCGGCCCAACAGCTCGCCCAGGCGCGTCGCAACCGGCTCGAGGCTGAATTCAGGCTTGGCCTCACCCTTTGGCCGCCCGAGATGGGACATCAAAATCAGCGACGCACCCTTGTCCAGCAGGTATTGAATCGTCGGCAATGCAGAACGGATCCGCGTATCATCGGTAATAACGCCTTCTTTAAGCGGGACGTTAAAATCGACGCGCACCAACACGCGTTTACCCTTGACGTCAACGTCTCGAACTGTCTTTTTGTTCATCGCTCATCTCCCACATAGAAAAAAGGGGCACGGGCAGACAGATCGAGATCGACAATGGCCAAACTTATTATCGATCCAAGCTGCATCGCCCCTGCCCCTGGCGGTACGAGTTCAGAGGGTCACACCCTACAGGATCTGATTGCCCTCGTCATCATAGCCCATAAAGTAAATCAGGTCGGCACAACGGTTCGAGTAACCCCACTCGTTGTCGTACCACGACAGCACCTTGGCCATCTTGTCGCCAATGACCATCGTCGCCAGCGAGTCGACGATCGAAGAACGCGGATCGCCTTTGAAATCCATGCTGACCAGCGGCTCGTCAGTATAGCCCAGGATCCCTTCCATCTCGTCGCTCTCGGACGCCGCCTTGAAAGCGGCGTTGATCGCTTCGACGGTGACGGGCTTTTCGGTCGTGACAACCAGGTCGACGATAGAAACAGTGGGCGTCGGCACGCGCATCGCCATGCCGTTTAGCTTGCCTTTCAGTTCGGGCAATACCAGGCTCACTGCGGAGGCCGCGCCGGTGGTCGTGGGAATCAAGTTCAAGGCCGCGGCACGCATACGACGCATGTCCGAGTGCGGCAGATCGAGGATGCGCTGATCGTTGGTATACGAGTGAATGGTCGTCATCAGACCTTCCACAATACCAAAGGAATCGTTGAGCACCTTGGCTACCGGAGCCAGACAGTTTGTGGTACAAGAAGCATTGGATATGATGTGATGTACATCGGGATCATACGTATCTTCGTTTACGCCAAGGACGATGGTCTTGACGTCTCCCTTGGCCGGAGCCGAGATAATGACTTTTTTGGCCCCACCCTTGATGTGGCCTCCAGCTTGTTCCAGGGTGCGAAAGAGCCCGGTGGATTCGACGACGACGTCTACGCCATAGTCACCCCATGGGATCTGATCGGGGCCAACTCGACTGACGATAAACTGAATGCGACGTTCGTATTCAATACCGTCTTCGCTCTCTCCCGAAAGCACCAAATCGTCGCCATCTACAGCCACCTCACCGGGGAACTGACCGTAATTCGAGTCGTACTTGAACAGATGCGCAAAATCCTTGGCACCTGCGATGTCGTGTACGGCCACAACTTCCATCTCGTCTGGATAAAGATCCAGAGTCGCCTTGAGCACCTGACGCCCAATGCGGCCAAACCCATTGATACCTACTTTGACTGCCATTGTAAACCCTCCTTAAAAGATAGAACAGCTACAGATTAGGATAGCCGATTGACTGCCCTTTACGAGCATATTATATGTCGATTTGAAGCACAAGTCAATCACCTGTTTCGGGCCTCTTTATTTGACGCCTATACCTGTGCATGCTAAAATCCAGCTCGTCAAGACCATTCATCTGATCTATGCCAACGGGCATCATCGGTTTTCACACCAGAGGCGTCATGCGCATACTTTTAATCACCGGAGAATTTCCACCTATGCAAGGTGGCGTTGGGGACTTTACCCGAGAAATGGCGCGTGCATTCGTCCAGCAAGGCCACGACGTCTGGGTTCTGGTGCCCGACACATTGCAGGATAGCTACCGCAGCCAGGCCGCACTCCCCTGGCACGTTCTGGCCACCGTTCCCAATTGGAAATGGAGCTGCTGGCAGCACGTCATCGCCACAATAAACGACATCCGCCCCCATATCGTCAACATCCAATACCAGGCAGCAGCATATGATATGCGCCATCCTGCGATCAACCTTTTGCCGTGGCGTTTATCTCGTTTGCAGGATGGTCGTCCTCCTATCGTGGTAACCTTTCACGATCTGCAAACGCCTTACCTTTTTCCCAAAGCCGGCCCCATACGCGCCTGGGCGGTACGAATGTTGGCCCATCATAGCGACGCGTCTATCGTCACCAATGCCGAAGATCTGATCGTGGCCACCGAGTGGCGCTTTTTCCGGCCAACCCGATCGAGATCGCACTCGCCCCAACTCGTTCAAATTCCCATCGGTTCAAACATTGCCGTCGATCCGCCTGACGGATTCAGGCGAAACACCTGGCGCGCTCAACTCGGGTACAATGCAGATGATTTTGTATGGGCTTACTTTGGTTTTTTGAACGAGAGCAAGGGTGGGGACACGCTGCTCAGGGCACTGGCCTCCGCGCCAACGAATACCAAGCTGCTGATGATCGGTGGACGTGTTGGCAGCAGCGATCCGACCAACAAAGATTATGCTGCGCATATCGAGGCGCTGGCAGATGAACTGGGCATCCAAGAACGCATCAAATGGACGGGATATATTCCACCCAGAGAGGTTTCTGCAGCGTTGTTAAGCATCGATGCAGTTATACTGCCCTATCGCGACGGTATTTCTTTTCGACGGGGAAGCCTGCACGCAGCGCTGGGACATGGATGTGCCATCATCAGCACGACGCCGCGCGTCCCACTGCCGGAACTGCGCCATAACGAAAACATCGTGCTTGTCCCGCCAGATGACCCGCAAGCGATATGCAGCGCCGCGCTCGCCTTGCAGCAGAACGCGGCACTGCACCACAAAATTGGCCAAGGAGCCAAAACGTTGGCTCGTGAATTCACCTGGGAACAGATTGCCAACCGAACCCTGCACCAGGTATTTCTCCCACTTGGAGCTATTCCCCGAAATGCTCCTGAAAATACATAGCCGTTAATCTTAACCCTTCAGCCAATTCCGTCTGTGGCTGCCATTCCAACATCCTTTTGGCCTTGCTAAAATCGAGACAACTGAGATAGACATCTCCTGGCCGCTTGGGCGCGCGAACAACCTTGACCTCTCGACCCAAAATGTTTGACAGGCCGCGATAAAGATCGTTCACGGACGTTCCTTTTTGGGTTGCAATGCAGAAAGCCTCGCCTCCTCCTTTTTCGAGAGACAGCAAATTGGCACGCGCCACATCTCCCACATACACGTAATCCTTTTTCTGATCGCCATCCCAGTCAATACGTACCGGTTCGTTGTTGAGAATGCGCCCGGCAAAAATGGCAATGACCCCAGCTTCGCCGGCAGGGTCCTGGCGGGGACCATATACATTGCCATACCGCAGCAGAGTAAAATCCAAGCCATACGCGCCCTTCCAAAATCGAAAGTAATGCTCACTCGCCATCTTGGTGATGCCATATGGTGATTGAGGGCACTGGGGTGTATCTTCATCGATCGGCATTTTTTCTACCACGCCATAGATAGCCGCCGATGAAGAAAACACAACCTTGCGCACGCTAAAGCGTGTGCAGCATTGTAGTAAATGGATCAACCCCAAAATGTTAACCTGGGCATCGAACACGGGATCATCTGTCGAGATCTTGACGCTGTGTTGCGCCGCCAGATGGCATACCACCTCTGGACGCTCCTGGTCGAAAATACCGGCCAATTCGGGGTCGCGTATATCGATCTTGAAAAAGCGTGCTTGAGGGTTGACGTTTTCCATTCGCCCACCCCCATGTTCCCACAGGCTGTCAACGATCACGACATCGTGTCCGGCCTGGACCAAAACGTCAACCACGTGAGAGCCAATAAAGCCTGCCCCGCCAGTAACCAGCACCTTCATTGAATCCTTCTCCTCTAAAATATAAATCTAGCCATCCACCCACAACGATCTCTTGTTCTTACCGATTGCTCCACAAAAATCGTATGGTGGATTGTCTCACAAAAGCGTGATCGATATCGAAACCCGATCACGCTCAAGGGGACACGTCTATGATTGAGACACTGAACGCCCTACAGAGTTGCCGCTAGCGTTGTACAGGTGGAATATCGGTCACATAGAGCGCATTTCCAGAAATATAGAACAACTTGCCCGCCATCTCGTCGACAAAAATGTCCATCAACTGCCTGAAACTAGCTTCTTGCTCTCGGGCAGGTTTGAACTGCCGGACAAACACCCCTTCACGATCTATCTGCACGACACGTTGCTCGGCGCTATCGGCAATATAAATGTACTGCGCCACCTGATCAACGTCTATATACATTGCGTCAGCACTGGATAATGGAAGAGGCATACGGGTCAAAGCAAATGGAGCCACTTCGCCGCCAAAATACTTGGTGATTCGACCATCTTGATGCAAAAGGTAAATATTCCCATCAATACCGATATCGATCGCGGTGGCAATACTGACGCCTTCTTGCGCGATCCAACGGGATGGCTCACTCGCATATTGTTGATTCCAATACTTGAAGATCTGATTTGCCAATGGGTCTAGCAGGTACAGATTGGAGTCAAAGGTACTTAATGCATACGGACTCCGCCACTCACTTACACCACCGACCGCCAGAGATTGAAACTTTTCCCAGGTTGGATCGTACTCTAGCAAAAGCCCAGCATCATCCAGAATCAACAACGCTCCCGCCTGCCGCTCACCACCATCTTTGATCCAGGCGATATCTATCAGATTATTTACGTTTTGCCCTTCAACAGGTTGTCCCTGTTGAATTAGCACCTGTTCAGCCGATGGGTTCCGTAGCCCATTTCGCACATCGTTGAGTGCATGGTGGTAGACATTCCCCATACCGCGATCGAGCACATATACGTCGAGAACGGACACAATGACCCTGCTGGGCGAACTTGGGTACTCGTACAACTTGTATGACTGCCCTAGCCGGGTGATGCCATCAATCCTGTCGATCTCGGTCTCAGCCTGAGCGCGCAACTGCAACATTTCGGGGCTGTCAGGTTGCAATTGTGCCGCATCGTCAGACAGTGAAATGACCTCTAGCCAATAATCTCGTGCGACAACCGGGCTTTCGCTACTGCTCAGCGCAATATCGCGCTTGCTTTGAGCGGCTTCCAGCTTGGCGTTGAATTGAGATTGCTGTGACCAGCCACGATACCAGGTGTAAAGGACAACAAAAAGCAGTGCCAATAACGGAACGGCAACAGCAGCAGCAAGCCACCATTTTGTCGGTTGCTCGTCAGGCTTGCCGCGTCGCCGGGTACGGGCCGCACTGCGCCGGCGCCGAGCGCGCCGTGCCTCTGAGCCGGGGTCTTTTTCGGGCAACATCCGCTCCGCGAATGTTCGAGCGCCCTGTCCCAGGCCTTTGACTAAAGTCGCAACACGCTCACCCAGGTCGGACCCAGACGATGCTTTTTGGACAGGTACTGGCTGTTCAAAAGAATCAGGTTCAAATTCATCCACATAGGATGATGGCACGTCGGCCTCTTCTTTGGGCGCACCTGGGCCGCTGTCCTGCTTTGCACTCGGAACAAGCTGGTGATCATATTCAAAAGAAGGTGGAACAGCCGCTGGAGGACCTTGGGGCGATTCTTCGGGCTGTTGTTCCGGACGTTCGACATCCACAAACGCCCAGCGTTCAGCCTGTGCCGCCAAAGGCGTAGCTGTGCCGCCGAGGTGAATGACCACCGCTGTACAGTCCTCCGGAGGAGCGAGGGCCTCCAGGTTGTGCATAGCTTGCTGGACGTTGCCTGCCAGAATCTGGCCAATACGCGTAATACCCAATTGACGAGCCATCGGTCCATCAGCCATCAGGATCATATCTTGGGGATGAATGGCGGCATGAAACATACGGACATTGGCCGTCTGGTGCTGGCCGAGCATGCTGATATCTTGGCTCTCCAGCAGCGTATCGGGAAAGGTCTGCACTTGCTCTCGATGAACAAGGTAGACCATGGGCCAGCCCACCTGAGCCACAAAAAGCTCGTCGTCTCTCAAGACAATACACGCCACGCCACCCAGGCGATGTTCGCTGTTTACTTTGGCATTTTCGCGCACCAACTGCGTGTTGGCGAGCAGTATGGCCTGACGCAAACCATAGGTGACCGTTCCCGGAGTACGAAAATATTCCTCGGTAATAGCAGTGACCAGTTCGTGACACAAATCTTCGCGGCCAAACGAGCCCCCACTCAACTCTAGCAGGACATACAACTGTCCTTTGCCACGACGTTTGAACGGGAAAAAAGTTCGCCTCTCTACAACGGCCAAGTTGGCTGGATCCTGTTGACGAGAACCATCAATCAAACGTAACTGCCCGACATCAGTTTCCCATTT
>JAFGJF010000229.1 GCA_016929205.1 Anaerolineae bacterium | reverse complement strand
TACCCACCCCTCGCTGGTGGACGAGTTGATCAAGAGCGCGTTGCTGCCCGTGGCGCGCGACCGGTTGGCGACGGCCGGGCTGCCGGTAGTGGACGCGGACGCGGTGGGCGAGATCACGGCCGGCTTACTGACCGACTATCACGACCTGAGCGCGGCCCAGCGCGCCGCCGGCGAGGCGGCCCTGCTGGCGCTCAAGGTGTGCGACCCGGCGGCGGGCAGCGGTCACTTTTTGGTCAAGGCGGACAACACACTGGGCGCCGAACTGGCTCGGGTCCGCACCGGTGACGAGTACCCCGACCAGGACGCGGTACAGGCCGCCCGGCGGGACGTCCTGGCCCACTGTATCTATGCCGTGGACCTGAACCCCATGGCGGTGGAGCTTTGCAAGGTGAGCCTGTGGATCAATGCCAGCGTGCGCGACCAGCCGCTCAACTTTTTGGATCACCACATCAAGTGCGGCAACTCGTTGATTGGGACCGTGGTTCGACCTGGCTCATCACAGGCCCCTGATCCGATGGCAGAGGGTATCCCCTACCAGGCCTTTGACCAGACGCTCACCGGCAACGACCGCAAGCTGGCCAACCGGGTTCGCAAGCGCAACCGCAAGGAACGGGGCGATTTTGAAAAGAGCGGCGCCTATCAGCCGGCGCTGTTCCGGGTGCAGGTCTATGAGCTCGACGGCCGGGTGTGGCAGACGTTTCACCAGATTGCTGTCTTGGCCGAGGCTCAGCCCAAGATGGCGCGGGAGCGTTATGCAGCGTACCAATCGACGGCCGAGCACCAGGCGCGCAAGCTGGTGGCCGACACCTGGACGGCGGCCTTTTTCTGGCCGTTGACGCGCGACGCCCCGCCGCCGCCCACCTTTAACACTTTCCAGGCCCTGAAAACGCAAGGCGCCGCTGCCCTGAGTGACGCCCAGCGCCAGATGGTCGCCGCCCTGGCCACGCGTTATCGCTTTTTCCACTGGCATATCGCGTTCCCCGAGGTGTTTCGGACCTCCGAGGTCTCAGAGACCTCGGAGGTCTCGGGCGGCTTTGACGTGGTGCTGGGCAACCCGCCCTGGGAGCGGATCAAGCTGCAGGAGAAAGAGTTTTTTGCTGACAAGGACCCCGAGATCGCCAACGCGCGCACGGCCAGCGCGCGGCGCAAATTGATCAAAAAGCTGCCCCAGGCCGACCCGGCGCTGCACGCGGCATACGTGGATGCGCTGCGCGAGAGCGAGGCCACGAGCCATTTTTGGCGTGAGAGCGGGCGTTTTCCACTCTCGGCGATGGGCGACGTCAACACTTACCAGGTCTTCTCGGGGTTGGCTCGGCAGATTGTGGGGAACAGGGGACGCGTGGGGATCGTGGTGCCCAGCGGCATCGCCACCGACTATTACAACCAGGACTTATTTGCGGACCTAGCGACGACAAGTCAACTAGTGAGCCTGTACGATTTTGAAAATCGACGGAGTATCTTTCCAGAAGTTGAAGCCAATATGCGTTTTTCTCTATTAACGCTTTTCGGTTCTGCTGTGGAAGGGGCAGAATTTAGCTTTGGTCTTCACTCTATTGATGAACTGTCGGAGTTTGACCGGCGTTTCACTCTTACTGCTACAGATTTCCTCTTGTTCAATCCTAATACTCGTACTTGTCCTGTCTTCCGAACCCGAAAAGATGCCGAAGTGACACGTAAGCTATATTGCGCTGCGCCAGTGTTGATGAACGAGGAGACAGGTAAAAATCCGTGGGATGTGCGTTTTACGACGATGTTCCATATGACCAACGACAGCGGCCTGTTTCGCACGCGAGAGCAGTTGGAGGCTGAGGGATTTGTGCTACAAGGCAATCACTTTGTGCAGAATAGGGATGTCTATCTACCATTGTACGAGGCCAAGTTCATTCGGCAATTCGATCATCGGTTCGGTTCATACGAAGGAGTTGTTGCTGAAGATCGTTTTGGGGTAAAGGCAGGTACGCACTATCCAACAGATGAGCAAAAACAAGTACCATTATATTGCATAGAGCCTCGTTACTGGGTCGACAATGCCATAGTCGAGGACAATTTACCTGTTGATACTGACGAACCTCGTAGATGGTTGATGGGTTTTCGTGATATCATCCGTCCTCTTGCAGATGCAAGATGCGCTATTTTCTCAATCTTTCCTCTCACCGGTGTAGGTAACACACTGCCATTGATAATTATTCACCATCGAATTAAATCCTTACGAGTTTCGGCGTTCCTTGCTAACGCCAATTCATTTGTCTACGACTATGTTGCCCGTCAGAAAGCAGGTGGGGCTCACCTGAATTTCTATGTCGTTAAACAACTTCCCGTCCTCCCTCCCGACCGCTACACCCCCGATCTGCTTGACTACATCGTGCCTCGCGTGGTCGAACTGAGCTACACGGCCTGGGACCTGGGCGCTTTTGCGCGGGACGTGCTGGACGAGGTGGGGCAGGAGACGTGGGCACGCTGGTTCAAGGAGGCGCCGATCCACACTTCCCCGGCGCCGGCTTGGGCACCCGCCGGCGCGCCGCCGCCGTTCGTGTGGGACGAGGGCCGCCGCGCCCGCCTGCGCGCCGAGCTGGACGCGTTGTACGCGCATCTGTATGGGCTGTCGCGCGAAGAGTTGGCGTATGTGCTGGATACGTTTCCCATCGTGCGGCGCAAGGATGAGGCGCGGTTTGGGGAGTATCGGACGAAGCGGATGGTGTTGGAGGCGTTTGAGGTGATGGGGTGAAGCCTCCACCAGAGGATCGAGAGGCGCTGCTGTGCCAGGAAAAGAACTATATAATAACCGACATCATCAAAGACGGCGTGAGGGTGAACATCGCGCCGCTGCAAAAGGCGGGGTTGCTGGCGGACAGGGTGTTATCGAAAAAGGATATGGGCAAGGCCATCGCCGATCAGGCCAAATGACGCTCCGACGAGCGGCGCTGGTGTCGAGAGGTAAAGGGAAATAGCTATGAAAGTGACGCAACTTGATGTCAAAGGCTTTCGCTCTCTATATGATGTATCGTGGAAACTGGGAAACCTCAATGTCGTAATCGGTCCAAACGGCAGTGGAAAAACAAACTTGTTAACAGCGTTAGAGTTACTATCATACTCTTCGCGTGGCAGGTTGAGTGAGCGAATTCTGCGTGAAGGTGATATGAAGCGGCTTTTATGGAATGGCGTAGCGCCAGAGATCTCATTTCGGCTGAGTACCTCTTCGATTCTGCCTGATGGAGACGCTGATCGTGAAAGTTTAATCTATCGCTTGAACCTGGTACCACTGGAGATATTTAAAACCTATCGGATAGAGCACGAACTACTCAGTAGCTGCTGTGGGATAGAAACTTGTGAGGAGAATAGCTTCCTAAAGCTACTTGAACGAACATCACTTAGCGCTATGGTTTACGATGAACGAAAACAAGCCTTGGTTGCTCCCGAGAAGCCTGTCCCTGAGAACAAGACACTGTTATCGTTTGCTAATGACCCGTTTTCAGCCAACCGATTGCTATGGGCGTACAGGAAACAACTTGCTAGTTGGCAGATTTATTCCCCATACTTTAGACTGGCAGGAAAATTCGTTACTCCACGACAGGACATTACCCCAACTGTGCCTTGGGTAGCACCGGACGGTCACAATTTCGTTTCGGTGCTTTATGCTCTCTACACAGACCACCCTGATTTCAAACAAAATTTAGATGCGGCTTTGATTGCAGCCTTCGGTGACAATTTTGAGGAATTGATTTTCTTGCCAGTTGATGACCGACACATCCAACTTGGAGTTCAATGGAGAGGCCTCAGAAAAGAGTTAGCAATAGAAGGTCTATCAGAGGGAATGCTGCAGTTTCTGTTTGTTATCACCGTGTTGGCGCATCCTGATCCTCCTCCTCTCATAGCGATTGATGAACCCGTGTCTTTTCTCAATCTCTCAACTATACCCATAGTTGCTGAATATGCTGTTGAAGCAGCTACTCGTACGCAGGTTGTACTGACAACCCATAGTCCAGAGTTTCTGGATGCTTTCAGTGATTCTCCCCCCACAACCACCGTGCTGAGGTGGGAGGATGGAAAAACGTTATTGCATGTTGTCTCCGATGAAACCCTACGCTATTGGCTTGACGAGTATACCTTAGGAGAGCTATACCGCAGTGGCGAGTTGGAGGACATGGAATGAAGTTTGTGCTTTTCGTGGAGGGTCACACCGAAAAAAAGACAATAGCCGAGTTTTTGAAGCGTTGGCTGGACCCACGTCTGGATCAAAAAGTGGGCATCCAGGCAGTTCGTTTTGATGGATGGTCTGAGATGGTCAATGACTTACCAGTCAAAGTTCCCAAGTATCTCCACGGCCCTTCAAATCACAAGATCATCGCCGTCATCGCTTTGTTGGATCTATACGGACCGAACATTTATCCTGATCATTTGTTTTCTGCCCGAAAACGTATGGGTTGGGCAGTTAATGAACTTCAGAGCAAGGCCGGTGAGAAACACTTCAGGATGTTTTTCGCCGTTCACGAAATTGAGGCTTGGTTGCTCAGTGACCCCAATATCTTCCCGCCGGCCGTTACGAGGGCGCTCACTGACAAGGTTCGATGTCCAGAATCTATAAACTTTGACGAACCGCCCTCTGCGTTGCTTGAGCGACTTTATCGAAAGAAGCAAAGGAGGCATTACAAAAAGGTCACCGATGGTAGCGTGCTGTTCAAAAAGTTGGATCCTGATCGTGTCTACGACAAGTGTCCTGTCTTTAAGCAAATGATGGATGATATGTTAGCTTTAGCAAAGAATGCGGGATTATGATTTCTGGGACAGGCACTGGGGGCGCATCAAAAGATATCGTTGGCACTGTGAAGGCAAATTGTCTCAGCCGGAGTGGCGAGATCGAGGACGAATGAGTATCTTGATTCGAGACACTTTAATAAGACGTGGTGAAGAGTTGCTGGCACAGCCTTTCAAGCCAGTACCCTTTACGGCTAATCCAGGTGCGGATGCGCTTTTGAACGATCTCAACCACTACCCCCACGCTTTTGTTTTTGCTTGCCTGATGAACCGGCAATGGAAAGCAGAGAAATGTTGGTCAGTACCTTTTCGTTTCCAAGAAAGATTGGGATCGTTCGAGTTCGACGCGCTGGCCGCTTTGTCGCATAACGAGGTGGTTTGCCTTTTTGTCCGACATCCGCCTTTACACAGGATGAAGGAAAAGATGGCCGAAATCTTTTATCTGGCCGTTCACAAGGTTTAAGAGCAATACTCAGGTGACGCCTCTTGCATTTGGCAAGGTGAACCAGGTAGTGCCACCATTGTTCGGCGGTTCCTGGAATTCAAGGGGGCAGGACCCAAGATCGCTACCGTAGCCGCCAACTTTCTTGTACGTGATTTCAAAGTTCCGGTCAAGGACAAGTACTCAATTGACCTCTCGGTTGACGTTCAAGTGCGACGCACCTTTGGGCGATTAGATCTAGTTCGTCAAGGCGCGTCAAAAGACGAGTTAATCTACGTCGCCCGCGAGTTAAATCCGGCCTATCCAGGGGTATTTGATTTGCCCGCGTGGGAGATTGGCCGGAACTGGTGCCGTCCAGAATCGCCCGAGTGCGCGGAATGTTATATGCGAGCGCATTGTCCGACGGCGAAAGTGGTATTGGGAGAAATGCCCAGTTCGTAGTAATGATCGGCTTCTTGGTCAACAAAACAGTCTCAGTAGATCCAAATTTGTGCTCATAAAGAGCTCGCTAGTATGAAAAGTGGCGGGCTTGCCCAAATCTTGTAAGATTGTAGTT
>JAFGJF010000228.1 GCA_016929205.1 Anaerolineae bacterium | reverse complement strand
GGCGGCATGGCGTGCATCACCGGGATCGAGCCCAACGCCAGGTAGGCGGGCAGTTTGACCATATCGTCTTGTCCGATCTTGATCCCGCCGTGCGGGGCCAACAGCAGAGAAAGCATCAGCGCGTTCTGCTCGCTGATGCTGGAGCCGAGCTTGGCCAGCACGCCGGTGGGCATGCCCAGGTCGAGGGCGATGGCGTAGGCGTGACGGCTGCGCGTGCCGCCGCCGGTCATCACCAGCAGCGGGTGTTCGGCCCGCGCGGCGACGATCTCATCGATCAAGGGCAGCACGACTTGCGCGCCGCGATCGATGATGCTTTGCCCGCCCAGCTTGATCACCGACAGATCGGGCAGCAGACGAAAGACGGACTCGATCTCGGTGCTGTCGAGCAGCGAACGGTCCATCAGCGATTCGGACATCAAGGGCGTTTCGATGTGTAGACGACCGCTCTCATCACGTTTCAGACTCATTTCAACCTCCTCGTCATTTCAGGGGAAAACCATGTGCATCTTGCCAATCCCATCAACCCTGTCATATGTCGTGTGTCTGTACCAGCCACAAAAAAGCGGCGTCTCAGAACAAGAGACACCGCACAAATGCACACAGTGAGCGCATCTCCTTTCCAAGCATGGGAGGCACCGCCGTTTCCAGCGATACCCTACGAGGCGTCGAATGTCTCGTATCACACTCGACACACTCTCGCCCGGCGTCCATTGATCGCGCCGGTCAACGTCTTTAGGACAACCGGGTCGGAGAAGGGATATAGTCACAGGATTGTACTCGATTTTCCACAGGTGCGCAAGTGATTGCGTTCTGCGATGGCATGTTCTTTTCTCAGGAAATTTCCACACCCGGCATTGAAAGGCCAGGCTGATAGCTGATGGTGCAAAACCTGCTTTTAGCAGGTTAAACGGTTCTTATCCTTTGCCGTGGCTCTCTATAGAGTTTCTATAGACGGGACAGGTATACTGGATTCAGTGAAATACAGCAATGGTATATCGTGCTTGGGATGAGTAAGAACAGGAGAAGAAAATGGAGCCAAAACCACGAGAAGAACGAGATATGCTGGCTGCTTCGGCAGATCTTGGGAAGCGTCGAGTTTTTGCAGATCGCATCGGCAATCATCGAGTGGATGGTTATCGTCTCAAACGGGCCGCCGTCAGAACCGCAAGCAAATACTATCAAGAGAGGGGACTGATCAACCTGCCAAAAAGATATGCGGCTCTGCCAGCGTCTCCACCGGCTTGGCGTGGCATACCCACGACCGGAACAGTCAATATCTTTGCTTTGCTGATTGAATTCGATGATCATACCCACACGGTTGTTGCAGGAGCGATCCACGATGCGCTGTTTGGCGATCCAACGTTTGGCACCCCCTATGAAAGTCTGGCAGCTTATTATGAACGGGCATCGTACAACCAGCGGCATTTGAGCGGCGGCACCACGTTTGGCTGGTATCAGGCAGGTCAAGATCGGTCTGCTGTTGCAACGAACCAGGCCGGACGCGAGGCGCTGATCAAAGAAGCCATACAGTATTTCAACGTCCAAGGTCACGATTTCTCTCAATACGATAACACCGGCAACGGCCAGATCGACTATTTTCTGGTGTTTTGGACAGGGCCTCACACCGGTTGGGGGACATTCTGGTGGGGGTACCAGACCCGCTTTTCGGATTCCACATTCACAGTCGATGGCGTGAGACTGGGCGATTACGCTTGGCAGTGGGAGTCCAGTCCTGTTGGGGCTGAGTTTAACCCACTTGTGGCGATCCAGCTGATCTTCCAGGCCAGCGATTGTTGATCTGGCATGTTGATGCCAGCCTCGATCTGTTCCTTGTCGTTCCAGACAGAGCCATGATATAATACCACTTAACTTGTCGGGAGCGGGGTTTGTCTGAAAAGGAGTCCTATGAACGTCAAGGGGAATGCCCCATGAACGTCAAGGGGAATGCCCCATGAACGTCAAGGGGAATGCCCCATAAAAGTCAAGGGGAATGCCCCATAAAAGTCAAGGGGAATGCCCCATAAAAGTCAAGGGGAATGCCTATGAAAGCCAAGGAAAATGCCTTGCGGATCATTCATTTCGATCATCCCGAACGGGTGGTGAGCGGCCCGCCCACTCACTGGCTGCTCTACCAGGGCTGCAACCACGAAGGGTTTGACGACGACCTCGGTGACGATCATCCCGTCGGTTCCAGGTGGATCGATGTCTGGGGCACAGGGTGGCACAAGGAACAGGCCGGGGTGATGGGGTTGGCCAAAGGCAATCCCCTGGTCAAGGTGGCGAACCTGAGACGATACCGCTGGCCCGACCCGGATGACGAGCGGATCTGCGGGCGAATCTATCGCACAGCGGAAGCGTTCGAGGGTGCCGGCGATCTGTTCCTGGGCGGGAGCCATCGCGACACATTGTGGGAAAAGGCCTATATGCTGGTCGGTATGGAAACGATGATGGTCTATTTCTACACCGAGCCGACCTTTGCCCGCGAGCTCTTGCACCGGATCATGGATTTTCAACTGGGCATTGCCCGGCACTATATCAAGTTGGGCGTCGAGATCGTCAGCCTGGGCGACGACCTGGGCACGCAGCTCGGGCCGCTGCTCGGTCCCAAGATCGTTGCTGCATTCCTGGTTCCCGAGTACGAGCGCCTGTTCAGGTTCTACAAGGAACGGGACGTGCTGATCGTTTTTCACTCCTGCGGCAACGTCGCGTCGGTGATCGACCCGCTGATGCAGTTGGGCGTCGACGTGCTCAATCCCGTGCAGGCCACGGCCAACGACCTGGACGAGCTGCGCTCGCGGACGCAGGGCAGGATGGCGCTGCAAGGCGCGGTCAATTCGGCCACGGGCATGGATGGCCCGGTCGAACGCATCGTCGCCGAGGTGCGCAAACGGATCTGGCAGTTGGGTCGGGATGGCGGCTATTTTTGCAGTTGGGACCAGGGATTGCCCTTTCCGGAGGCACACGCAGCTGCTCTGCAGGAGGCGATCGCGGAATATGGGCGGTATCCGCTCCAACCCCTGGAATGATGAGGTATTTATCGCTGCTGTTGTTGCCGACCAGGCAATAGATGACCGGCAGGCATCTCGAGATGGCACTCGAGACGTGCTTTGCCGAGCTGTTCGAGCAGTGATATAATCTGCTTGTCTAGCCTTGGACATTCACACTCGTTGGTTTCTTTTGGACAGTCGCAAAACTGGAGTTTGAATATGTCGAAACAGATCTCCCTTGCACCCGTTTCTTTTACTAAAGTCGATTTGCGTGATGCCTTTTGGTCGCCAAGACAAGAGATCAATCGTGCAGTGACCATTCCCGTTGCTTACGAACAAAGCAAACAAACGGGACGCATTGACGCCTGGAAGCTAACCTGGAAGCCGGGCGATCCTAATCCGCCGCACATTTTCTGGGACTCGGACGTGGCCAAGTGGCTGGAGGCGGTGGGCTACAGCCTGGCACTGCACCCCGACGCGGGCCTGGAGGCGCTGGCCGATGCCGTGATCGACGACATTGCCGCTGCACAACACGAGGATGGTTACCTGAACATCCATTTCACCGTCGTCGAGCCGGACAAGCGCTGGAGCAACCTGCGCGACTGGCACGAGCTGTATTGCGCCGGTCACCTGATGGAGGCGGCGGCGGCCTATTACGCGGGTACGGGCAAGCGTGTGCTGCTGGACGTGTTGTGCCGCTACGCTGATTACATAAGCCAGGTCTTTGGCCGGGGGGAAGGGCAAAAGCGCGGCTATCC
>JAFGJF010000227.1 GCA_016929205.1 Anaerolineae bacterium | reverse complement strand
TGCTCTTTATCTGGTTCTCGTTCCGGCGCATCCCCCACGCCTTTCGCTATGGCGTGTGTGCCATCACCGGCATGCTGCACAACTTGCTCATCGCGACCGGATTTTTCGCCATCATGGGGATTTTGCGCGGCTGGGAAGTCGACGCGCTCTTTTTGACGGCCATCCTGACTGTCGTCGGTTTCTCGGTCCAGGATACGATCGTCGTCTTTGACCGCATCCGCGAGAACTCGCGCCGGCGCAGAGATGCGTTTGACATCCTCGTAAACCGCAGCATTCTCGAGGTCATCCAGCGCTCGCTCACGACTCAGCTCAACGCAATGTTTGTTATGACCGCCATTCTGCTCTTTGGTGGCGCATCGCTGGAAAAGTTTGTTGCCACCTGGCTGGTAGGTATGGTCAGCGGCACCTATTCGTCGATCTGCATCGCGGTGCCCTTGCTCGTGGTATGGGAAAACGCTGCAAACCGCCATACAGCAGGCGCCCGAGCCGCCGCATAACACAAAAACACTCAAGCACAGCCCCCTTTAGAACAAGGCCCAGATTGGGCCTTGTTTTTTATGGCTACGTGTGCTAGAATACACAGGATGGCATAGGGCACGTGCCGACAACGAACACCGTTCGTGACGTGCCGATTTCTAGTTGGCTATTTGAGTGGAGAATACGATGAACCTGATCCTGATCCGGTACGTCGGCGAGGTCGGCATCAAGGGCAGAAACCGGAATTTCTTTGTCAAGCGGCTGCGCTCCAACATCCGCGATGCCCTCAAAAAACACAACATACCGGGACGTGTGTGGAGCCAAGAGCCACGCATCTTTGTCGAGCTTGACGATCCATCGCTGTTATCCACTGCTACGACGGCTTTGCAGCGTGTATTTGGCATTGCCTCACTCAGCCCGGTCGGGCGCATTCCATCCGACCTGGAGGCGATGAAAACGCAGGCCCTGGCCCTGGCCGACCGCGTTGGCCTGAACGCATCCAAGAGCTTTCGCATCACCGCCCGCCGGGCTGACAAACACTTTCCTTACAAATCGCCCGAGATTAACCGCCTCGTCGGTGCAGCCGTCTGGGAGGCGACGCAGGCACGCGTCGATCTCTCTGACCAGGCCGACGTCGTCATTGGCATCGAAGTACGGCCCGAAGAAACGCTGATCTATGGCGAGGTGATCCCGGGGCCCGGAGGAATGCCACTGGGCACGCAGGGACGAGCGTTCGCGCTCCTTTCAGGCGGCATTGATTCACCCGTTGCGGCGTGGTTAATGATGCGCCGGGGCTGTGGTATTATACCCGTTCATTTTGCCCAAAAAGAAATCGAAAAAACCAAAGCGCTCGAAAACTGCGACGTCTTGAGCCGCTGGTCGTACGGATGGGACATCAAACCGTTGATCCTGGATCACCGGGAATTGATGGAGCCTATCGTCGATAGGCTGTCCGAGATCGGAGAGTTGCGATGGACGTGCGTCTTTTGCAAACGAGCCATGATCGCTCAGGCCTCAAAATTGGCTGCCCAGTATCATGTCCAGGCCCTGATCATGGGCGACAGCCTGGGCCAGGTCGCCAGCCAGACGCTGGACAACATGGCAGCCATCACCAAGGACGCACAGATTCCGATCCTGCGCCCACTGATCGCCTATGACAAACAGGACATCGTGGCTTTGGGACGTCGCATTGGCACGTATGACGTCTCGACCAGAAAAGCGGAATCGTGCGATTTTGTCCCTTTGCGCCCGCTCACCAGGGCCGATGGCACTCGCTTGCAAGAGATCGTTGATCAATTTGACACGGATTCCAAAACCAGAGATGGATCATCCTTCCGGTTTGAGGATCAATAAAGGAGAGAGCGATGCGCCAAATGACACGCGTTGCCTTGGTCTTGGTCTTGCTGTTGGCCGCTTGCAGCCAGGACGTGACCTCTATCGAAGGATTTACCAGCATCGTCGCCCAAATCGTCAAGACCCCCGAGCAATACGATGGGCAATCGGTGACTGTCGTCGGTTTCTTTCGCAGCCAGGATATGCTGAACGAAGTCGCCCCAGGGGGGCCTCCCACCAACAGGCTGCGCGATTGGGTGATCAAAGACAACTCGGGCGCAATGTACGTCGCTGCCAGCGAACTGCTGCCCTTTTCAGCCTCGTCTCAAGACATCTGGCGTATGGTGCGTGTCGACGGCACAATCAAAACGCGCGATGCGGGAACAAACGGCATCCGGGCCTACATTATCCCCCAGCAGATCCAATGGCTGGGTACCAGACTAAACTATGATGCACTGCCCGCCAATTGCACCATTGCCATACACCGGTTTGAAGGCACAGAACAACTCGATCATCACCTCTACATTTACAAAAATCGAAACGTGGTCGTGCACGATGCCAAGACGTCGTCGCACGGCACGAACAAGCTCAAGCAAACCGATTTCGACAAACTGCAGAACACGTTCAAGCGTGCCAAGTTTTTTGACTTGCCCACCACCATTGGGCAGGTCTGTGAGGGCTGTGTTCGCTACTATATTGCCGCCGTGAACGAAGCCAAGGGCATTCCCCACTATGTCACGGTATACGAGGGCAGCGTGCCGGCCAACCTGCAAAAATTCATCGATCTGGCGCTCGAGTTTGTGGATGAAACTGCCCCGCTCTAGCACCTATACAGGAACACAACCGGAATGCAGGCGACCTACTGGTGCGCACGGCCATACTCACACAAATTCAACAGGCTGCATCCCTCGCACTGCGGCTTTCGAGAATGGCACACCTCTCGCCCGTGCCGGATCACGTTCAGGTGAAACGCATAATACGTCTCTGGCGGCAGCAGCGCCTCTAGCACCACATGGGCCTGCTCCCTGCTCACTTGAGGGCCGATCAACCCCAACCGCTTTGTAACCCGGTGGACATGCGTATCGACCGGAAAAGCGGGCATATCGAGCGAAAAGAGCAGCACAATGGCCGCCGTCTTGGGTCCGACACCCTTGATCGCTGTTAGCCACGCCTTGGCCTCGTCTACCGGCAGCGTACGAAGAAAATCCAGCGACAGATCGCCACGATGTTCCGCAACATATCTCAACGCGCGTTGAATCGACGGCGCTTTGTGATTCGCCAGCCCGGCAGTTCGGATCGACTCCTTTAGCTCCCCGAGAGCGGCATCCCGGACCGCTTCCCAGGTTGGAAAGCGCTCTCGCATGGCAGCGAATGCCCGGTCTCGGTTTACATCATTGGTATTTTGCGACAGAATCGTCGAAACCAGTTCGCTGATCGGATCCATATGCTCACGCCACTTGGGTTCACCGTACGACTCGATCAGTTTGTTGTGAATCGCAATAGCAAAGTCTTGTGACACAGTTGACAAGGCACACCTCTATTCATCAAATCGTTTCTTTTCCACGCATCATAACACACACCCATCGGTGTGTCAAACACGCTCCAGCCTATTACACCCTCCCTCCAGATTTTGACTACCATACCAACTTGAGGTAGAATGAGTGTTGTGATACACATGATTGGCCCACCTCACAACGTAAGGCACGACCGCGTTTGCGCTTGATATCAAAGCGAACAAATCTGATCATCCCTACACCGTTGAAAGGAAACCCCAAATATGGATCAAGTACGTTGTGCTATCGTCGGTATGGGCATCGGCCGCCCAAATGGTCGATCCATCGTCGCCAACCCGCGCGGGCAAGTCGTTGCCCTGTGCGATTTATTTGAGGATCGGATGCAGGACTTTGCTCAAGAACTGCCCGAACCGGTCAAGCTGTACACCGACTATAAAGAGATGTGCCAGGATGATGAAATAGATGCCGTCTTTGTGGGCACGCCGAATCAACTTCACGTTCCCATTGCCTTGGAAGCGGTCAAGAACGGCAAGCACGTGATGGTCACCAAGCCCCTCGCCGACTCGGAAGAGGCGGCCCTTGAACTGGTCGAAGCCGCCGAAGCCGCCGGCGTGGTCAACATGATGTCGCTCTCAACCCGCTTTGCACAAGACACACGCTACCTGGGCAAGTTGGCTCAAGAGGGAGAATTCGGCGAACTGTACTATGCCCGCGCGCGCAGCATCCGCCGCAGCGGCATCCCCGACTGGAGCCTGGGGTTCATCCAGCAAGGCGGCGGTGCCTTTCGCGATATGGGCGTGCATGTCCTTGACTCGGTGTGGTGGCTGCTGGGTGCGGCCAACGGCACGCCGCCGAAACCAATCAGCGTGATGGGCGTCTCTGGGGCCAGGTTTGGGCCGCGCGGTGAGGGCTACTGGCACTTTCGACCGCAAGAAAAGGAGTTCTACACTCAGTACGCCGCCGACGATTACGCCGGCGGATTCATCCGCTTTGAGAACGGCGTCGGCCTGCAGGTCGAGTCATTCTGGGCCAGCCACCAGCCGGACGAGCTGCAGATCGAGCTGTTCGGCACCGAGGCCGGGGCGAAACTGCGCCCGGTCACGCTGTACAAGACGGTCAACGGTGCGCCGCAGGACGTGACCGTCGAGCTGCCCCAGGGCCCCAAGCCGTGGGACAACATCGCCGACCATTTCATTTCCTGCATCCTCGATGGCGTCGCGTGCCAGGCCCCACTGCGCCACGGGCTGATCGTGCAAGAGATGATAGAAGCACTGCTCAAAAGTGCGGAGACGGGACAAGAGGTGCGGTTGGACAATTGAGCGTCTCGAATAACCAGGGCATCCAGTCAAGGCCGGAGTGATTTGATCGCTTCGGCCTTTAGCCATCCATTTGTATCACCACAATGTTGATCGTTTTGTGCTCCATTATGCTGACCGCAGACACCGCATCGTGAGATGTACTAAAACCCGAGGGCCGACCATATGGATCGCCTTCTTGCCCTTGCCACAGTCGTGTGAACGCCGTAGCGTCTTGCCGTCGAAGGCCACAACCTGGCATTTTGACACCTCACAGATCCCCTGCACCCAATTGATGGAGCGGCGTTAGGATTGTTCAGCTTCCAGTGCTGCAAACACGCGTCCAAAAAAACGTATCGTGTGATGACATACCATTAGCCAAGTCGAGGAACTTGGCCGGCTACTTTCGCTTTGCTTTACCAAACAACTCGATATCCACTCGGGCGGCTACGTCACCAATCGATACGATGATACTATTTTCGTGATCGATCTGGGCACTTGGCAGGTTGTCGATACCATTTCGACCGGCGACGCGCCCT
>JAFGJF010000028.1 GCA_016929205.1 Anaerolineae bacterium | reverse complement strand
GAGCAGACGGCGTTGGCCGGGTTGACCGTGTTTCGAGGTGGGTTTGATGTTGATGCCGGCGTGCAGGTCGTTGGGGCCTCGGCTGGCATCCTCAGCGCGCTGGTGGACAAGTCGCTGCTGCACAGGGTGGCCTCTGGTGCCGGTTCGAGCCGCTACGATATGCACGAATTCGTACGGCAGAACGCGCGCGATAGACTCCACGCGCGCGATCAATTACTCGTCCGGGACGAGGGAGTGGATGGGCGGCAGATTGTCGGGCCGGTGGCATCGGCCGTCCAAGATCGGCACTGTTGTTATTATGCCAAGTTCCTCGCGCAAAGGGAGGAATCCTTGACCGGGGCAGCACAAAAGCAGGCTTTGGATGACATCGAACGCGAGATCGACAACGTCCGTGCCGCGTGGCAGTGGGCGGTGTCGCGGAGTATGTGGCCCGAGGTCGCCGCATCGCTGCACGCTCTGTTCCTGTTTTACCGGATGAAGAGTCGTTTTGAGCAAGGGCGCGCGGCGTTTCAAGAGGCTGTGGCGGCACTGGAGCGATCCGCGATACGGGCGGATACAGCGCGCAGCGAGCACCGGCTGCTTTGGGCGCGTCTGTTGTCCCGCCAGGCGCGGCTGACCGATCGCTGGGACGAGCGCGAGATGGCGCGGGCGCTCTTGGAAAAAAGTCTTGCCATTTTGCGCGATTTGGACGAAGGCGATGAACACGCGCGTACGCTGATGTGGTTGGGCGATCACCTTGCCGGGTTGCGTCAAGAAAGAGAGAAGGCCAGGCGCTTGCTCGAGGAAAGCCTTGCTCTGTGCCAGGAGACGGGGGACCGGCATATGCAGGCCGAGGTATTGCAGTGCTTGGCCAGATTGGACCGGCGTCAAGGGGCATCTGCGCCGTCGTGTGACCTGTACCGGCAGAGCCTGTCCATTCTGCGCCTGCTGGGTGACCGGGATGGGATCGCAAACTCGTTGTTTGGCCTGGCCCTTGCGAGCGATTGGCGCCAGGCATACCAAGAGATCGAGCAGCTCTTGGAGGAAAGCCTGTCCATCCGGCGGGATATGGGGAACCGCAGCGGCGAGGCCTGGTGCCTGCACCATTTGGCCGAACTGGCCCGCGGGCGAGGAGATTATGCCAGGGCGAAACAACTGTACCAAGCCGGCCTGGACGTCTTTCGCGATCTCGGCGATCCGCAGCCGGTGGAGAATGCCTTGAGGCGAATGAGCACCGTGGTCGCCTGGCTGGGAGAGTACGATGAACTGGAACCGATTTACCAGGAATGCCTAACCATCGCTTCTCGGCTTGAAAACCGATCCCTCGTTGCCGCTTCGTTGGAGGGAATAGGAACGGCTGCGCATTTGAAAGGCGATTACGCCAGGGCCAGGCGTTACTATCGCGAAAGCCTGAGTCTTGGCCGCGAGCTCGATCATTCCCGGATCATTGCCTGGTCGTTCAACGGGATCGGCGATGCCGATTTTGAAAGTGGACACGTCGCGCGAGCGCAGGATCATTACCGGAAGAGCCTGGCCATATGCCGCGAGCAAGAGATCGAGGATGGCATCCCCATGTCGTTGCTGCGGCTGGGTAGTGCGGAATGTGCCCTCGGTGAGCTCGTTTCTTGCCGGGCGCACCTCGCCGAAGCACTTGCTTTCGAGATCGGGCGGGATTTTGCCGGCGGTATGCTCTCCGTTCTCGTTGCTTCGTCCTTGCTGCTGGCCAAGGATGGCAGGCCAGCGGACGCACTGGAACTCGGTGCCTTTATCCTAGGCCAGCCGCAAGCCTGGCGAGAAACCAGGGACAAGGCGCAGCGTTTGGTTGATGAGCTGGCGGCTGAACTGCCGCCGCCGGCTGTGGCTGCCACCCGCGAATGGGAGAAGGAGAAGGGGGTGGCAGAGGTGTGCGAGGCCGTTTTAGCATGGTTAAAAGGAGAAGGGACATGAAAGCTGCTATCATTTATTGGTCAAAGACAGGGAACACGGCCAAGGTCGCAGAGGCGATCCAGGCCGGATTGAAAGAGGCTGGTGCGGAGGTTGTCTACAAACAGCTTGAGGAAGCGGCTGACGTAGACTGGTTTGACTATGATCTGGTCTGTATCGGGTTTCCATCCTACCAGTGGAGCCCGCCCAAGCCCGTTGACGAGTACCTGGAAAAAAAGTTTGCCCAATATCGCCGCGAAGGCGGCGTCAAGACGGGCGCGCCCAGGATGCCGGGCAAACACGCGCTGATCTTTTGTACGTATTCAGGCCCGCACACCGGCATTGATGAGGCGACGCCGGCGGCCAAGTATGCCGGGCAGTTCTTCGAGCACCTGGGAATCACTGTGCTTGACGAATGGTACGTGGTTGGCGAGTTCCACGGTTCGGAAGAGCGAAGCACCATGGGACGGCTGGGCGACATTCGCGGCCGGCCAAACGAACAGGATCTGGCGCAGGTTCGAGAATCGGCTGCTGCGCTGGTTCAGCGTATCGGTGCGTCATTCGATTATTGAGCGATGGCCCGCTGCAATGTGTGCACATTTGACAAACATCCGGTTTAAAGGTATAATCGATACAATCTATACAATGTTTCTAATCGATCTCGTGTACTTTTTTTTTGCGAGGGAGGAACAAGTGCAACAAAGTGTATTCACTCACTCCATCCTCAAATACCTCGTTGATGAGGGTCCTAAAGGAGCGGATGAGCCAACCAAGCTTCCCCCATTGGGAGATTTGGCCAAAGAATTGGGTGTGAGTCGTGGCAAACTGCGAGAGGATCTGATCACTGCGCAGGCCTATGGGCTGGTTGAGATGCGTCCCGGCGACGGAACCTATATCTGTCCTTTTGACTTTTACGCTGCGATTCGTCCTGCCGTGTTGTACAGCATTGCCTGTGACAAGCTGAATTTCGATCATTTTTACCAGGTCCGGGCTCGGCTGGAGGTCGTGTTTTGGGAGCAGGCTGTTTGCGCTCTCGATCAGGCGGATTTTCAAGTATTGGATCGCATCCTGGAGCGGGCTGAGCGCAAACTGGGCGGGGTTCCGATTGAGATCCCACACGACGAACACCGGGAACTACATCTGCGCATTTTTTCCAGGTTGGATAATACGTTTGTCCAGGGGCTGCTGAACACGTATTGGGATGCATATGAGGCTGTTGAACTGCACCGGTATTTTGAGTTGAGCTATTATGAGCGAATGTGGTCGAGCCATCGTGAATTGGTCGCGTTGTTGAAGGAAAAGCGGTACCAAGAGGGCAAAGAGACCTTGATCAAGCACTTTCGAATTCTCGAGGCTCGGTTACAGGGCACAGCGGTTATATGATAGTGTGGGATTCTTTTTTTTTGCATGATGTCATCTCTATCTAGCGTATTGTAAAATCGGCATATCCGATTCCTGTAGGAAGGAGAATCGCTGGCGGTAAATGGGTGTTCGGTGTTATTGATCAGTGCATTGGTCGTCGTTTCGCGAGCAGGTTGGAAGCGCTCGCACTTTTTCACACCGTCGTGATTGCAGATACACGACGGTGTGTTGTATGACAAGCATCAGGCCCGTTTTCCCGGCAGCGTAAACAAACCATGCCTCTATCTTTAATGACCCCGGAGTTTATTGTCGAGCGAGACCAAGAGCGCTGCATTGCCTGCCAGGTGTGCGTGCGCCAATGTGCCAATGACGTGCACAACTATGACCGTGATGACGATTGGGTATACAGCGAGGAGCAGAGCTGCGTGGGGTGCCATCGTTGCGTCACGCTTTGCCCGACCCACGCTTTGACCATACGCCGCACACCGCTTGATTTTCGTGCCAACGCCAACTGGACGGCACAGCGGCTGACCGGCATTTACAAGCAGGCCGAAACCGGCGGCATTTTGCTGAGCGGGATGGGCAACGATCAGCCGCAGCGGATCTATTTCGATCATTTGCTGCTCAATGCCTCACAGGTGACCAACCCATCGATCGATCCACTGCGCGAGCCGATGGAACTGCGGACGCACATTGGCCGCAAGCCGGACCGGGTCGAGATCAAAACCGATGCCAACGGTGCGGTCAGCCTGGAGACACAGATTGGGCCACAACTGGTGCTTGATACACCGATCATGTTCTCGGCCATGTCCTACGGGTCGATTAGCTATAATGCCTGCTTGTCACTGGCGCGAGCAGCAAAGGCGAGCGGCATTATGTACAACACCGGTGAAGGCGGACTGCACCCGAGCATGTACGAGTATGGCCCGTGGACGATCGCGCAGGTTGCATCAGGACGTTTTGGTGTGCATTCCCAGTATCTCAACGTGGCAGCGGCACTCGAGATCAAGATCGGTCAAGGGGCCAAGCCGGGAATCGGTGGGCACCTGCCGGGTGAAAAGGTCTCAGCAGAGATATCCAGGACGCGCATGATTCCCCAGGGCACGGATGCATTGTCACCAGCGCCGCATCACGATATTTATTCGATCGAGGACTTGCGGCAGCTTATTTTTGCCCTCAAAGAGGCGACCAATTACAGCAAGCCAGTGGGCGTCAAGGTAGCAGCGGTGCACAACGTGGCGCCGATTGCCAGCGGCATCGCCCGCGCTGGGGCGGACTATATCGCCATTGATGGTCTGCGTGGCGGCACGGGGGCTGCGCCGACCATTATCCGCAACAACGTGGGGATTCCGATCGAGCTGGCGATTTCAGCCGTCGATCTCCGCTTGCGCGAGGAAGGCATTCGCAACCAGGTGTCGCTGATCGCGGCTGGGTCGATCCGCAACAGCGGCGATGTGATCAAGATTATCGCCCTCGGCGCGGACGCTGTCTACATCGGCACCGGCGCGCTGGTGGCATTGGGATGTCATCTGTGCCAAAAGTGTTATACCGGCAAGTGTAACTGGGGCATTGCCACGCAAGATCCTTATTTGACCAAGCGACTCAATCCTAACATCGGCAGCCGTCGTCTGGCAAATCTGATCCGGGCCTGGTCGCTGGAAATCAAAGAGATGCTGGGTGGGATGGGAATTAATGCGATCGAGAGCCTGCGCGGCAACCGCGACCATTTGCGCGGTGTTGGCCTCAACCAGGTCGAGCTGGACACGTTGGGGATCAAGGCTGCTGGACAATCGTAACGAAACAGGAGAAGTGCTGTGAAACGCATTTATGTGAACGAAGAATATTGCATCGGCTGTCGATTGTGTGAGATCCATTGCCTGGTGCAGCATTCGCAGTCGCGGAAAATCATCAAAGCCTTCAAGGAAGAGACGCCGCGGGTCATGGCCCGGCTGCTGGTTGAAGAGGAAGGCCCGCTTTCTTTTGCGATGCAGTGCCGTCATTGTGAAGATGCTGCGTGTGTGGAGGCGTGTATCACCGGGGCGATGCATCGTGATGAAGAAACGGGCGCTGTGCTGTGTGATCAGGATCGGTGCGTTGGCTGCTGGACGTGTATTATGGTCTGTCCTTTTGGCGCGATTCAGCGTGATACGGTGGGAACCAAGGCCGCATCCAAGTGCGATCTGTGTTATGGCGAGGGCACGCCAGCTTGTGCCGCCAATTGTCCCAATGAGGCATTGGTGTACGAAGAAGAGTGTGAATTCAAGGAACGCATTTCGATAAAGGAGATGTTTGAGTGACAGTCAAACACGTCATCATTGGCAATTCGGCCGCGGCGGTGGGTGCCGTTGAGGCCATTCGGCAATACGATCAAGAGAATCCGATTACAATCGTTTCAGATGAGCCGCATCACGTCTATTCTCGACCACTGATCTCGTATCTGTTAGGCGGGCTGGTAGACGAAAGCCGGATGAACTATCGACCAGCTGATTTTTATGAAAAGAATCATGTCAATGCAATGTTGGGTGTCGAAGTGGATGGGATCGATACAAAAGAAAACACGCTCTCGCTACAAGGTGGCGGCAGGCTGGACTATGATCGGTTGTTGATCTCTAGCGGCGGCAAGCCTTTTGTTCCCCCGGTGCCCGGATCCGATCTGGAGGGCATTTTCACGTTTACCAAATGGCAAGAGGCGCGGCGTATCGATCGTTACATCCAGGATCGTCGTGTGGAAACGGCGCTGGTCATCGGCGGCGGGCTAATCGGCTTCAAGACAGTCGAGGCATTGATCGCGCGTGGGATCAAAGTGACCGTCGTTGAACTCGCCGATCGCATCTTGAGCACGATTTTCGACCAGACGGCGTCCAAGCTGGCTGAGGCCGTATTGCGGCGCGAACGGGTCGAGATACGAACGGGAACCACCGTTCAGGAAATCATTGGTCGAGACCGCCGCATTGATCATGTGCTTTTACGCGACGGCGAGCGCATTGACTGCGATCTATTGGTATTTGCCATCGGGGTACGTCCGAACACGGGGTTTATTTCCCAAACGTCGGGAATTGAGATCAATCGTGGGATTTGTGTCGATCGGTTGATGCAGACCAGTGTGCCGAACGTCTATGCCGCCGGTGATTGTGTTGAAGCCTATGATATGCTGGCTGATATCGATCGTCCGATTGCCATTTGGCCAACGGCATACCGCCAGGGTCACGTAGCAGGATGCAATATGGCCGGGCACGAAAAGGTTTACGGCGGCGGTTTTCCAATGAATGCGATGTCGATCTGTGACGTGCCGACGATCTCGGTAGGGATCACCGATCCTCCCCGGGACGATGTCCAGTATGAGGTTCTGGATGAGTATGATCGCGGGAGCTTGACCTATAAAAAGCTGGTGCTGCGCAATCACCGGCTGGTAGGGGGGGTGTTTATTGGCGACATTGACCGGGCCGGCATTTACACGGGGCTGATCCGGGATGAGGTCGATGTCAGACCGTTCAAAAACCATCTGTTGTCCGGCAATTTTGGCCTGATTTCGCTGCCCAAGGATTACCGAAAGCATCTGGTTGTTGGTGAGGGGATAGAGGTATAGACGGAGGATTATGTGAATTTGACATCCTATGAAAATCGCTATGGTGATGACAAGGTTTACGATGCGTGTGGTGTATTTGGCATTTTGGATGTGACCGGCAAGCGGTTTTCCGGGCACGATATTGTCAAAGGGCTGGTCAATATGACCGAGCGCGGAAACGGTCTTGGATCGGGGTACGCCGTCTATGGCTGTTATCCCGAGTATGCGGATTGTTACGCCTTTCACGTGATGTACATCGAACCGGGAAACCGCGATCAGGTTGAGTTGCTGTTGAAAACGGATTTTGTTTGGGTTCACGCTCAAGAGGTGCCTCACAACCCGATGCCCGAGTTGATCGGCGCTCCGCTCATTTGCCGCTACTTTTTGAGGGTTGATCCACAGAATCCAGCCCTCGAATTGCAGGATGAAGCCGAGTACGTCGTTTCCAAAGTGATGCAGGTCAATACGTCCGATCTGGGAGCGTACATCTATGCCAGTGGCAAGAACGTCGGCGTGTTCAAAGGTGTGGGGTTTCCCGATCAGATCGCCCGGTATTTTGGGATTGAGGAATACGAAGGTTATCTGTGGACGGCGCACAACCGTTTCCCGACCAATACGCCCGGTTGGTGGGGTGGGGCACATCCATTCGGACTGCTCGACTGGACGGTGGTGCACAATGGAGAGATATCGTCCTACGGCGCCAATCGCCGTTTCGTAGAAATGAAGGGTTATGCCTGCACGATGCGCACCGATACCGAGGCGATTGCCTATGCTGTCGACTTTTTGATGCGCCGTCACAATCTGCCGGTGGAGATCGCGGTCAAGGTGATGGCTCCGCCATTGTGGGTCGAGATTGAACGTATGTCACCACAAGAGCAGTCTTTGTATCGTACCTTGCGGCAGGTATATGGTGGGCTGTTGATCAATGGGCCATTTACGGTCATCGTAGCCCATCATGGCGAGATGATTGGTCTGAGCGACCGCATTCGCCTGCGCCCGCTCGTCGCTGCGACGCGGGGCGATGTCCTCTATATTGCTTCGGAAGAGGCTCCTATCCGCTTGGTCAGTCCGCATTTGGATCGAACCTGGCAGCCGGTGGGCGGCGAGCCGGTGGTGGGGCGGTTGGGAGTGTCACTTCAGCCGGAAGATATGCTTTTCGCAGAACAAACGCCCGATCTGGTTGCAGCATAGGGTGAAGCGTAACCAAGGTGAAAACGTGTGTGAAGCCTGAATCCACTTTGGGTTTTGTCAGGGCTAGGAGAGGTTACCAATGGAGCTTGTTCAGTCGGCGTTACAAATTGATGCGATCGACCTTCATTATCGCGAACTGAATGCCCGGTTGCGCCAGGCTGTGGAACAGGGCGTAGGCCGTGTTGACCTATGCAATGTCTATGGACAGCGCTATCTGGGTACGGATCTGTGCCAGCCTATCGAGATCCACATTCACGGCACGCCAGGCAACGATCTAGCCGCGTTTATGGATGGGCCACACATCGTCGTACACGGTAATGCCCAGGACGGCTGTGGCAATACGATGAACGACGGCGAGGTGATCATCCACGGTCGGGCCGGCGATCTGACGGGACATTCGATGCGCGGCGGCAAGATCTTTATCCGTGACGACGTGGGCTACCGCGTAGGCATCCACATGAAAGAATACCAGGATAAATGCCCGATGATTGTGATTGGCGGCACGGCGCAGCACTTTTTGGGCGAGTATATGGCCGGCGGGGTGCTGCTGGTGTTGGGCTTGACGCTCAAGTCGGGTGCTCGCCATAAAGCTAATTTCATTGGTACGGGGATGCATGGCGGCGTTATCTATGTGCAGGGCGAGTTGGACGATTACCAGTTGGGCAAAGAAGTTGGCGCGGTGCCGTTGGAAGAAACTGACAAGCAGCTCGTTCGAGGTCTCGTGCAGGAATACGCGGCACATTTCGATCGCGACCCAGAGACGATACTGAACAAGCCGTTTACCAAGTTGATCCCACTATCGCGGCGACCTTATGGCCTGTTGTACGCTTATTAGACTGCTTGCGGTTGTAAGCCAACTGCCTTGGCTGTGGCGGCCGAGCGGGTGTGCACGTCCAGTTTGGCAAAGACGGATTTGACATGGCGTTTGACAGTGTTGGTGGTAATGACCAACGCGGCCGCAATTTCTTTATTGGTCATGCCCTGGGCTAGCAGTGCCAATACCTCCCGCTCTCGTTCGGTCAGGCAGTCCAATGCGCTATCGGCGCGGCAGGCAGTCTGGGCCTCTTGTACGGTCTGCAGAAAGGTGCGACGGTCAAAGGTCTGTTTTCGCAGGTAAGCAAACAGACCGTGTTTGGCGTAAGCACTTTCGATGTCGTCTGGCATCGCCACGCCGCTGACAACGACGGTAGGGATGCCCTTGGCGCGAGTGGAAGCGAGCAAGCGGTAGCCATCCAGGCTTTCGCCTGACGGCGGATCGCGGTTCCAGAAATCGCCTTCCCCAAGCGATGGACCTGCCAGTGACAGATCGATTATGGCCAGGGTGAAGGTTTCGCGGCGCAGATGGCCCAGTGCCTCCCCGTAGCTGCTGCACAGACGCACCTCGTAGCCGGCGTCGCGCAGCAGTTCAGACAGGATGCTGCGCCAGCCGGCATCGTCTTCGACAACCAATACGTGCCCGGACGGGGTTTGGTCGGCGTTTGGCTCTTCCTGTTCTGGTTGTGTGTCGTTCTGGCTGATGGTAGTGTCTTGTGTCCGACCTGTATCCAGGGGAGGCGTGCTGACCAACGCCTGGCTGACGACGCGACGAAACTCGGTGCGGTCGAACGTCTCTTTGCGCAGGCAGGTAAACGCTCCGAATTCATTCAGAACGCGAACGGCAATCTCGACGGTTGCAAAACCGGTCAGCATCAGCGTCACGCAGCCCGGATCCCGGCTGCGGATGGCGTCGAGCACGCTCAACCCGTCCTGGTTGTTGACATCGCCGTCGCCCAAGGCGAGATCGACGACGGCCAGCCTGTGCGGCACGGCGCGGAGTTGGTCAACGGCACTGGTCAGGCTGTTGGCGAGATCGACGGCCAACCCCATATCAGTTAGCATCTCGTTCAAGATCTGTTGCCAGGCGCGATTGTCTTCAACGATCAAGGCGCGGGGTCGTTGTGAGGTCATGACAGTTCCTCTACACGCGGCAGCGCCAGGTGAAACGTCGTACCGGTGTGCCCATCGCTCTCTACGGCAATTGATCCACCCAGGCGCATCATCAAAGTCCTTACCCACCACAGACCAAAACCCAGCTTGCTGTGAGACTGCTGTCCGTCGCGGGAGGGGGCGCTGTCGTTCCGAGATCGACGTCCTGTAAAGTTGAACTCGAAAATGCGTTCGTGCCATTCAGGATCGATACCAGGACCATCGTCGATGACGTCTATCTGAACCCAACTGTCATCAGCCGTACCACGAATGATGATTTTGCCTGTTCCTTTCATTGCCGTTGCTGCATTTTCCACCAGGTTGGCAAAGACCAGGGTCAGGCTGTGTTTTCCCGCCATCACGACAGGCAGATCGTCCAAATCAAGTAGTTGGAGGTTTGTGTCGTCGGACAGGTTCGCACCATCGATGGCTGCCTTGACGCAGTCAGCCACTTTGACGGGAGCGAGGTGGATGGGACGCAGGCGATCGAGGTTTTTGCGCACGGAGGCCATTGCCTCACGCGCACTGCGTTCGATCTCGCCTAGATTGGCGGCCAAATACGCATCAGCCAGCAGCGTAGCTCGGCATTTGTCTTCGATACCCTGCACGCGAACAGGGATGGTACCTACTTGATTATTCAAGTGATGTAGTACGTTGGCGGCAATGTCACCGATGGCGGCAAAGGTTTCGGCCACAGCGTGTTTTTCCTGCATAGCGCGCAGTGCCTGCTGGCGCGTATCGTTGTGCACCGCGAGCGCCGCATGGTGGGCCAGGCAAGTGAGCACTTTTTCGTCCCATTCCGATCCGGCGAGGTCGCCAGGTTCAGCCTGTGTGCCGTACACGCTGAATGCGCCAAGCGGCTCATTCTGTGCGCTGGTCGGGCCGTCGCTGGCCTGGATGGGGACGATGAGGGCGCTGCTCCAGCCTTGTTCGACCGCCAGATCGGGGCGGTGGAAGCGTGGGTCGGCGCGTACGTCGTTACTCTTGACCGGGCTGTTGCTCAAGATCGCCTGGCCGGTCAGGCTGCCGTGGAGCGGAAGTTGCTCGCCACGTTCATATCCAATACTGGCTGTCTGGAGCACCAAGCGATCGCCTTGTAAAGTCCAGATTGCGCTTGCAGCAGCGTTGAGCAGATCGCAAGCCAGTTCGACCAGGTGAGTCAGAACCTGCTCGCAAGGCTGGGTGAGCAGCCGCTGCGCGACGCCTTGCAAAGCGTCCAACAGACGCACCTGTTGGATGGCGATCACCGCCTGGGTAGCCAGAGTTTGCAGCAGCAGGCTGTCCTGATCGTTAAACGCGCCGATCTCGGGACTTTCCAGGTTCAGTACGCCTTCCAGACGGCCGCTTGCGCCGACCAGGGGCACAGCCAACTCGGAACGCATTTTCAGGTTGGCGTACAGTGGGCGATAAATGAGCACCCAGGGAGCGGCGTGTAAATCGTGGATCAGGAGAGGTTGGCGATGCTGGGCAACCCAACCCATAATGCTGGCACTATCGACGGGCAGTGTTTCCAGAAAAGGCTGCCCCAATTCTTTGCCAGCAACCGCGCGCGCAACCAATTTCGAGCCATCCTTATCTACCAGGCGAAAGATGCCATACTGCGCGCCGGTTACCTTGAGGGCCGTCTGCAAGATCGCTTCTAGTGTTTCTTCCAAACGCGGGCGTGCCGAGATGAGCAATCCAGCATGGTGCAGCCGGCGCAGTTCTTCTTCCCTGCGCGCAAGGTCGCGCTGTATGTGAGCCAGCCGGCGCGCATGGTAAATGGCCATCGCTGCCTGGTTGACGAGGTTTTCCAATACCAGCAGTTCAAAGGTGTCGAAATGACGTTCGTGATGCAAAGAGACGTAAAGCGCACCCACTGGTTGGTCTGCCACTACGAGAGGAAAACATGCCAGCGATCTGGCTCCAGCATAGACCTGAGCGGGATGGATATCGAGATCGCGCTCTTGGTACGAAAGCACGCGACGCCGCTGACCGATGGCTCGCATTCCGATGCCATTTAGCCGAGGCGTATCCCCTGGCGCAGGACTCGCTCCAGCAGATACCCGCGATGCAAGATCAAAGGATTGTTCAGTACGATCGTAGGTATAGATCACGGCCGATGCACCGGGCACGACCTTGATCGCGCTCTCGACGATCAGGTGCAGTGTGTCTTTGATGGCCCAGCCTGCCGGTGGCGCAGACATACCTGGGGGGATGCTGACACTGGCTCTCGGTACGATGCGGTTGATTGACGCACCGATCTCGTTGAGGCTGGCCAGCGCGTCGAGCAGTTGAGGATTGGGTTCATTCGTTGCTGTCATTGGATCGGATTCCCAGAGCATACAGGATTCAAAATGTCTATGCCAAACTATTGTAGCATAGGCGGATCGTTCGCACAAATGCGCGATCGTGCCGGGTGCGTTTGCTCCAAAAGTGAACTAGGCCCCATCGTACCAAAGGCAGCGAGGCCAGGAAATGCTTTCCCGGCCTCGTCCCGTTCTTGAGCAAAGATGTGTTTTGCAGGCGGGATCACGACATATCTATTGCCGCGATCCCACTACAGCAGCGGAAACAAGCGATCTAGATATCATAGTACAGTGTAAACTCGTATGGGTGCGGGCGCATGCGGACCGGATCAACTTCGGACTCGAGCTTGTAGGCAATATAGGCCTCGATCAGATCCAGTGTGAACACGTCACCCTTGAGCAAGAATTCGTAATCGGATTCCAGGGCCTTAAGCACAGCGCCGAGCGACCCGGGCACCTGCTTGATCTTGGCTGCTTCCTCGGGCGGCAGGCCGTACAGGTCCTTGTCCATGGGCTCGCCGGGATCGATCTGGTTTTGGACGCCATCCAGGCCAGCCATCAGCAAGGCAGCAAAAGCCAGGTAGGGGTTGCACGCCGGGTCAGGAGCGCGGAATTCAACGCGCTTGGCCTTGGGACTCTTGGAGTAAACCGGGATGCGGCAAACCGCCGAGCGGTTGCGCTGCGAGTAGGCCAGGTTCACGGGTGCCTCAAAGCCGGGCACCAGGCGACGATACGAGTTGGTTGTGGGGGCAACGATGGCTAACAGGGCCGGCGCGTGTTTGAGCAGGCCGCCGATGTAGTACTTGGCCGTGTCCGAAAGCTGGGCATAGCCGGCTTCATCGAAAAAGACGTTGTTGTCGCCGTTCCACAAGCTTTGGTGAACGTGCATACCGCTGCCGTTGTCGCCGAACATCGGCTTGGGCAT
>JAFGJF010000226.1 GCA_016929205.1 Anaerolineae bacterium | reverse complement strand
TTAGCTGCGCTCGCTGTTGGCGCCGGGCCAAAACAACCGGCGGTCCCAGAATCAGCCAAAGCCACAGGATCAGCCCCTGGACGCCCAATTCAGCGGTGACCAACAAAGGAATATTGTGGATCAGACGAAATCCCTTCCAGTTGGGATCGGTGACGCGTGCCCATAGCGCGCCGACGTAATAGCCTGATCCCGTGCCTTTGAATGGAATGACACGGATCAGGCTCCAGGCCTGGTCGATGTCGATGAGTCGTTCCCGAATCGATGTGGCTTCCAGCGGATTCTTGAGCCTGAACAGCCGGGTAATCATCAAATCGCCGAACAAGATAGTCAGGGTTGCCAGGACAACGAGCAACAGCACGCCAGCAATTTGGGCTATGCGGCGAACGCCTGGCGAACGCCAATCCAGATGTTTCCAGGGCTTCAGCAGCCAGGCGAGATAGATCAGCCCTGCGGCCATTCCCAGCCATGCGGAACGCGAGAACGTGAAAAAAAGCCCCAGCAGGCCTGCCACCAGGGAGAGCCACAGGCTCCATTTGAGTGGCCGGGGCAGCCGGCGATCCGTACCTAATGCGCTCAAACAGATCGTGGCACACATAGCCAGGTATCCGCCGAGCATGTTGGGGTGCGCTGTCAGGCCGTAGGCGCGCACCCAGCGTTGCCCAGCACTCTCGATGACACTGACGCCTTGTGCCATAGGATCCAGTTGGTTCTCTCCCATCCAGAACAGGCCAATGGAGCCTTGCCGCAGGAATTGTGTCGTGCCGGCGAGACCTTGGAGTAACAACAACGCCGCAAGCATGTACAACACCCACGCCTTGGGCATATTGTCGATGGTGTACAAATAGATTGCCCAAAACAACAGGATCGAGATCACGGTCACAAACGCCACATGCTTTAGATGGATGGGCCAGGCGCGGATCAAGGTCCACACTCCAAAGCCAAAGACTGCAAGAGCCACACATTTGGCGCCATACGACAGCGAGCGGCGTGGGCGTTCGAGCAGGCGTGCGATCGTCCACCCGATCAACGATAACAATGGAATCAAGGTCAGCAGCCCAAGCTGTATCTCGATGCCTTGCATCTTGAAATGGAGCATGGGCCAGTGCACGAACGTGCCCTTGCGCCACGTTGGCGTCATCATTGCCAGAACAAAGGTCGTGACAAAAGTGATGCGACTGAGCCGGTATAGCCATTTTACTGCAGCGAATCGGGTCATCGAAAATCTTGTCTTCAAGGCGAATTGGATGCCTGGCGTTGGTTTTCAGGCAAATGTGCCAGGTTCAACGCGGATTTTCGTACTCGGGTCCTCAAAAGAACCCAAAGCAGTGCTTCCGCGCCAAGTGCTGCCACTGCTGCTCCCCAATAGCTGTAAAGCGGAATCACGAGCAAGCCTGCCAAAGCTTTGACCGCTGTCGCAACGATCATCGCTGCCGTGACCTGTTGTTGCCGGTCAAGGGCATAGAGCGTGTATCCGTCCAGCAAATAGAGGAAAGGAAAGGGGAAAGCCAGGAACAGGACGCGCAAAATGGCTGCCGAAAGTGTCGTGTCCGCAGAGGAACCGTACAACCATGCCATCAGCCACGGGGAGAGCAGTATGCCTGGGGCCATCAATAAGACAATGACCGCTAACATCAGGCGGCGACCGCGATGGTACAGCGACCGTAGACGCGCGCGATCGGCGCCCAGGCGGGACAGTTCCGGAAATAACGCATCCAGCAGGCTGGAGGGTATCATACCGACTGCTTCCCACAATCGATAGGCTGCCCCATAGATGCCGGCGTCCATATCGCCCTGCCAATATGACAAAATCAGCAGGTCGAGGCGCATGTACAGGATAGCAACAACGCCGGTGATGGCAAAGGGCGCAGATGACCGGAGCACTGTTCCAAATTGCTGCGTTTGCCCCGGCCAATGGATATGAATCCCCATCCGTCTCAGAACCCACACAAAAACCATCGATCCTGCCACACTGGCCAGCACGTATGTCCAGAGCACCGACCGTACGCCGTAGCCCAAACGGAGCAAGATCAGCCCTCCCAGTGTCGAGAACAGGCGTGTGCTCAACCCGATGGCACTGCTGATTTCCATACGTTGTTGAGCTTTGATCCGCGCTGTCGCCAGGCCAATGAACGCATCTGGCAGCAGGGCCAGGGAGGCAATGCCAATCAACGAGCTGCGCGGGCCATCGAAAAGGATCGGCACGACCACCAGGTTGACAAGGAGACACCCCATCGTTGCTGCCAGCAATTTGATCGCCAATACGGTACGCCACAATAACTGTCGATCCAAGGATGCGGGGCGCTGGGAAAATTCGCGGGTGACGAATGGATTCAATCCCAGATCAACCACGGCCAAGGCCAAGGCCTCGACGGTCATCGCCAGCAGATAGCGGCCCAGTGCGGCCGTGCCCGCGCTGCGTGCCAATTGGCCTGCGAGCAGCAGATTGAACAGCCTTGCTCCAACCTGCCCGGCCAAAAGAGCAAGTGCGTTTTTGCCCACGCGGGGCAGGGTTTGTCGCTGGATCTGCTGCCACATCCGTTGCAGGGTCACTGTTCCGCCCTAGTTTTCTGCTTGCACCAAGTCGATAAAATCGAGTTGATCCAAAAGTGTATCCATTTCTACCTGGCGGCCGCTTGCGTGCCAGATCCACAACCGCTTGGACTCGTCGTCGCCCTTCAGATAGACCTGTTCTGGCCCATCCACAGTTTGAAACACCTGGTTCAGCCGGAGCGATATTTGGTCTGGATCGACAAAGGATAACGACACGATCTGTGCCTCGTTCAAGTCAGGAATGCCCCACAGCCGGTATTGTCCCCACGACGTGTACACCGGCCGCTGCAAATAATACCACAACTGGGACGCGACGCCATAGTCGATGGCAAAGAGGGGCGTGTCGGTCGCCAGTCCCAGCGCTGCTGTCGCGGGCCAGCCCAGTCCATCCAGGCGCATAATGGTCGCTACCGAACTGTGTGGCAGTTGCGTGGAGCCAAGTGTTTCTTTTACGGTGCCCAGAGCGTAGACTGTCGAAACGACCAGGTAGGCAGCCATCACGATCCACAGCCATTGCCGTCCGTGTTTACAGATCATGCGGGATACCCAATCCGCGGCAAGCACGATCAGCAACACCCATCCTGCAGTTAGATTGCGGGGGCTGCTGGCTGGACTGAGTAGGATGGGTACGACCAGTACCAGTGCCGGCAGCAGGATCAGCCGCCGCTGCGTACCGTGCCACTGAAACAAACCGGGCAGTGCAGCCAAGGCGATGGGCGGAGTCAGGTAGAACAGGGTGTGCCGGAGGTTTCCCAAGAACGATTGTTGGTTGATCACCCCGTGGCTAAAGTGCGTGAACTGCCAGCGAAACGAAACCCATGCGTGTGTTGCATTCCAGATCAGAACCGGGAGCGCGCCGACCAAGGCAAGGACCATTGCCCACCACGCCCGGCGATCTCGGAACAGGTCGCGCCGTTTGCAAAACATCAGGGCGAGCACTGTGCCGGCATAAAGATAGGCATTGTACTTGGTATTGAATAAAAGGGCCATGGACAGGCCGACGGCCCAAAAGCGCCAGGTCGAGATGGCACTTGGCGTGTCGTTGTCCCAGAACGGCAACAATAGATAGAGGTTGAGCAACAGTAGAAACAGTTGCAGCGCGTCGGTGTACACAAAGCGCGAGGTGATCAGATACGGCGCGCCAACGGCGACCAGGGCCGATGCGATGAGCGCCGCGGGCTGCGAACAACAGCGTATGCCCAACATATAGACCAGCAACACGGCACCCAGGCCCAGCAGGGCGTTGAACCACCGGATGCCGGCCTCGCTTTGCCCACCCAACAAGGTGCTTGTTCGTACCACAAATGCCGTTCCCGCCGGATTGTCATAGTAAGCGGGAGCCAGCCGATTCGACCACAACCAATAATAGCTTTCGTCGGGCGAGAGCGCGACATCGCCCAGCCGCCAGAAGCGAAGCAGCGCGCCGATCGACAGGATCACCACCAGCGCCCAATGCCGTTTGAGGGTGTTCATTGAGCCTCCAAAAGGATGCGATAGCGATATAGTGGGGTTGGACCGATCTCTATGTCAACGCCAGACCAGGCCAGATAGTATATGCCACGCCAGTTGTATTGGTTGTAACGTTCGCGCCCAAAATACAACGTTGCCGGAGGCTGCGGCTCAATGCAAAAACGCAACGCCTGATCCCGATCCTCAAAGCATGCCCGTGCCGGCAGCGGATCGGCGGTCTGCCAAATACCAAGCTGTGCTGCGTTTCGTTCGGTGCCATTGCTGTCCCGGTAGCGGGTAAAGTGATGCGCACCTTGCTCGCTCATCAGATAGGCTTTTTCCCAGGCTACGGTCAGCCCGGTAAAGTCGATGGTGACGTCGATTTCGCCTTGCCGATCGATGTCATAGTGGATGGCTACCACGCCCAGAGCCGGCACCGGGCGATACTTGCGGCGCAGAAATTGTATGGGCGTGTCTGCCGTATCGATCTGGAAGCGTTTGGTCAGACGAATCCGATCGCCAACCAGGCCTTTTTCTATCTCTGCGTGGGATGAATTGTAGGACAGCCCATTGTAGCGAATGATCGGGCAGCCAAAGCCGTAGGCTTCTTCTGCCAGCATTTGCCGGCCTCGCATCCAGATCAACCCTTTTTGCAGGCCGGCGATTTTGCCGACAAAAGGGCGTGTATCCTGGTACAGGCGAAGCGATGTGCCGTTGGCGAGTTCGGCCTGGTGGTGGGGCAATCGTGGTTGGAGCCATAACAGGAAATGCGGTTCGATCAATTCTGCAACCAGTTTCCAGGCGAACAGGGCCAGGACCAAAATCGCCAACAACCATCGCGCTACAACAGAGGCACACCGCCAGCACGTCTTGCCCTGGACCGCGTCTTGTTTCATGGCATTGCCCCGGTGTTTTGATCGTCGTGATGGAATTGGGGCCAGAGTGCGCGCCCCAAGGGGCCGACGTCGCGCAGCAAGTGGATGCCGTTGTTGGCGCCGACGACGATGTCGGCGCGGTCGTCGCCATCCAGGTCGCCAATCCAGGGAGATGAAAAGACGTGCGCGCCCAAATCGTAGGGAAAACCGGGCAAGGGCTCGCCCGCTGCCGTCCACCCATACAGCAGGTGATCTTTGGAGCCGGCGACAATGTCCAACCGGTTGTCGTCGTCGAGATCGACCAGGGCTGCCGAGGAAATGATCTGATCGCCCACTGCCACCGGCCAACCGGGATACAGCTGCCCACGGTCGTTCCACACGTACATTCGCCCATCCCAAGATCCGGCGACGATTTCCAGGCGGCCGTCGCCATCGAGGTCGCCCACGGCGGGTGAGGCTTCGATCGAATGGATGTTTCCGCCGGGCGGGTGCGGCGTCGGTGTGGGGCCTGGCTTGGGGCCCAGTGTGCGAACAGGGAATCCGGCGCGTTCCCGGCCGTTCAAATCCAGGACGTGCAAAAAGCCGTCATCGTCGCCAAACACAATCCACAATTGGCCGTCTCGATCCAGGTCGGCGAGCACAGGCGACGAATCCGAGTCTTTGGCCAATTCGATTGGAAAACCGCTCAATATGGTTCCGTCCTCGTACCAGGCGTAAACCCACCCTTTGGAAGGATCGCCGGGCGTCAGTGTTGTAACGGCGATGATGCCATCCGCATAGGCTGCTGTGGCGTCGGGCCAGCCGTCGATCGGTTGTGGCCAACCTCGAACGTGGCGGCCTTGCGCGTCGAGCAAGCGCATCTCGCCACGATGGCCGATAGCGATTCGCCGTCCTGGCAGACCGGCTGCCGAAGCCCAAATCTTGTAGCGAAAATCGACCGGAAAATCCGGCAAGGTCTGTCCGGTCCAGTCCCAGGCGTAAAGCAGCCCGGCTTCGGAGCCGCTGACGATCTCTGGGATCCCATCATCACCGAGATCGATCAATGCCGGAGAAGGAAAGAACCCTTTACGGCTGCGCTTGGGCCAGCCTGGAAGGTCGTTCAATTGTGCATCGAGCAGATAAAAGTAGCCGTCCCACGAGCCGACGGCGATTTCAAGCACCCCATCGCCATCAAAATCATAGGCGACGGGCGACGAGATCACCGCGTCGTGGGTGGGTCGGAAGAGATGGTTGGTGGAGATGGGCCGTGGTTTGCCTGCAGGTCCGGCACAACCAACGGGCAGGCAGGCAATGAGGAGAAGAAAGGAGAACAGCATGGCGCGTTGTGGGAGGGTCATTTTTCTCCGCTTGTTCTGAAAAAAGCTTGCCCTGGAAACCATCGCTTTTGCCCAACTGTCTTGGTGAAAGGGCACTTGCTTCAATGCCCGGGCGTGCTGACCGGCACGGCGCGTGCGTCGGCAGGGAGATGACGTAACAGGCCGACTGCCAATCGTGACAGCGCTCTCGCCGCCAGAACGCGCAGCTTGCCCCCCCAGCTTGGCTGTTCGCGCCCGGCGCGGATGCGCGCCCATCGCCATTGTTGATGAAACCATCGCTGAACCCAGCGATAAAAGCGTGTGCCGTATCTGGCCTTGTAGAGCACGCGATTTTCGGCCGTGTGCGACCAATCGTGATCG
Source organism: Anaerolineae bacterium (assembly GCA_016929205.1). The sequence continues at coordinate 9,377 of JAFGJF010000226.1, read as the reverse complement.
TGGATCAGCCGGTCCCGGACCTGATCGTAAAATGGCGTTCCCTCCAGGGGATAAGCAATGGTCGAGCTGAATGTATCGGGCATCGTCTCGCGCAGCAGTTTGGCCGTTGCCTGAATGTCCTGCCACGTTTCGGTTGGGTAGCCAACCATGATGAAAAAATAGAGCTCGATGCCCAGTTCGTGACACAGTTCGGCGGCGCGATAGATTTCGGCAACCTGGGTGCCTTTGGTCATAGCATCCAGCACTTTTTGCGAACCGGACTCGGCGCCGAACGAAATGCGCACGCAGCCCGCTTCCTTGAGCCAGGTCAACATCTCGCGATCGACCAGGTCGACGCGTGAGAGGCACTCGAAAGGGATCAGCGCATCCCGATCTAGCAGTGCATCCCGCCACCGCCGTATCCAATCTCGATTGATACCGGTCACGTCGTCGACAAGGCGGATACGATCGGGATGGTACCTGGTCTTGATCTCTCGCATCTCTGCGGCGACGTTCTCCGGCGAACGAAGGCGAAAGCTGCGGCCAAAGACGCTTTTTTGACACCACGCACACTGGTAGGGACAGCCCCGGCTGGCGATGATCGACAGGCTCAAGAATCCGTGTTCTTGGCGCCACGCCTGGCGGTAGGCGTCCACGTCGATCAGGTCGCGGGCGGGAAAAGCAATCTCGTCAACCTGGCGGCGCAACGGACGCGGCTCCGTGCGGACGATAGCGCCCATCTCGTCGCGATAGACAATGCCTCTGATCTCGTGCCGCGGCATCGCGCCTGGCCGGTTGAGCAGCCCGGGCAGCAGGTCGAGGATCGTTTCTTCGGCTTCGCCAACGACGGCGACGTCAACTTGGCCGCCCGTCTGTCGTTCAAGATAACTCTCGGCTCGTGCTGTGGGGTCTGCGCCGCCGACCATGACCGTGCATCCTTTTTGGTGGGCAATGTCGATCAGGTCTTGTGCCATTTCTCGCATTGTGCTCAGAATGCCCAGCCCGACGACGCGCGGCTGAATCTGGTCCAAGGCGCTGGCGAATTCAGAGGGGCTTTGCCTGAACATACAGTCGTAAATCTGGACCGAGTAGCCGACCTGGCGCACCGTTGCTGCAAGATAGAGCAGCCCCAAGGGAAAATAGGGTGTCATCAGCCGATACTCGACCGGATCTCGGTGCAGGAATAGAGGATTCACGAGCAGAATGTCAATTGCCAACCGTCACTCCTTGCCTCCTGGCTGGAGAGCTTGACTGGACTATCCCCGTCAAGGGGAATGGTCTGTCTGGCCAACGCGACTTTGGTGCAGCTCGGTGATCTTGCGATCGTGGTCATCCATATGTCCCTTGCAGAGCTGTGGCGTAAAGGTTGCCGATTGTGACCCATAAGCACGTGCCTGGGCGATCAACAGGGGTATTTTTGTTCTCTGGATGCGCTTTTCCCACCAATCACCCCATCGTCCTGCCAAAGCGGCTTCGAGCGCCCGTTTGAGGCCTGCCGCGGGCATTGGAGGATACCGTTGGGTCTGAATGTGGGCGTCCTCGAAGGCGTTGGGGAAAAAGCAACGGGCCCAATCGTTCAGTTTCAGTATCTTTTGATAGATGGTGAACCCATACAAGGGGACCATTTGCGCCAATTCGTGGGCGGTGAATAACGAGCGATCGAATTGATCCAGGGTGTCGAGGGTCATCAAATAGTTGGGGCACAATTCCAGCGCTTCCAACCTGGCGGCATAAACCAACGCGATTACCAACGTTCGAACCAGCCACAGACGATGGGGCTCGGTTACGATCAGGTAATCGATGTCGGCTCCAGGATCGGCGTTATTCACGGCCAAGGTGCCTGTCACTGCAACCATGCGCACAAAGGGCAAAGAAGCGATCCACCGACCGTAGCGCACGGCTTTGGGCCACAGTTTCACGGAAACCGCTGCCCGGCGACGGCGTATTTCAACGATGGCCTCTCGTCCTCTCAGGACAAAATAACCATCCTTGTGGATCAAATGTCGAGGTATCCATTGATTGTCGCGTAGAAATGCCCGCACTTGTTCTGGCGAAGCCTGAATGCCAACGAGATAGCGGTGGATTTCTTGTGCTGTCAGTGGATAATCAAAGATATCCGAGTACTCGACTGTATGAAGGATGCCGCTGCGCAGATCGTGTACGTTTATATCGACCGAAGCACAGTCTGCTTGGTCACGATCAGATTGTTCTAGCGATGACGACGCGACTTGACGATCCAATGAAACGTATCCTTGCGCTATGCATTTATGGCGCGCTATGCGTTCAGCGCGCGCAATGCGATCAAGAGGGCCTGAAACTCTTCGCGGCAGTCGCGGCAGTGCTGCAAATGATCTTGTACCAGCGGCATGGCCTCGGCGGCATTTTTGCCGGCCAGCGTCATTTCGACAAATTGATCCAGTTGTTCAAAGCATTGCCCGCAAGCGATTTCATCGTCGTGGGTGGCCAGGATTTCCTGCACCATTGTTTTCAGTGTATCTGTATCCAGTTTCATTCCACATGACCCTCTATCTGTCCAGATGCCGTTGGTTGCACGTTTCTTACCCCGATTCAAAGGCGGCCAATATATCTTGCGGCGACAACCCCTGGGCCGTCATTTGCCTCTTGAGCTTTTGACGTGCATCGTACAAGAGTTTGTAGAGTGCGTTGGCATTTGTGCCCATCCGGCGCGCGACTTCGACCAGCGGCATGCCTTGAACGCGTACGGCGACCAGAGCCTGGCGCTGTTTGTCCGTCAGTTCTTGAGCGATGACGCGTTGTATGGTGCTCAATACCTGGCGCTGGATGGCTTGCTGCTCTGTATCGGCGATGGGATCGGTCCAGGTTGCCGGCACAAAACTGCCTTCCTCGGGCGCCGTCAACTGTTCCAAAGAGACGTCGCGCCACCGTTTGCGGCGCAGCTCGGTAAAGGCAGCGTGCACGGCGATCTTGTTGGCCCAGGTCATGAAACGGCTCTGGCCACGAAAAGAGTCCAGCCCGGCGAGGATTTTGAGCATCGCCTCCTGGGCAAAGTCTTCCAGGTCCGCTTCTTTGACGTTTCCATAACTTGCCAAAGCATAGCCCAGCCCGCGCACGAGTAGGCCTCGCAGATCTGTCAGTGCGGCGTCGCGCTGCGGGCCAGGCTGGCCCAGGTCGTCGATCCATTGTTCGTTGCTGCGCTCAGTCGAGGTGGCGTTCTGTTCAGGCATCGCGGGGTTTTCTCCTGTTTTGTCGATCGCGCCATTTGGCAAAGGCCTTGTGGACGCCTGGAATGCGGGCGGCGAGCAGCACGAGGACGGCTGCTCCGTAAAGCAAAGGACGACGGAGGTCGGCTTTGACCACCTGGATGAAATGGACGATGACCAGCAGGGCAGCGACGTAAACCAGGCGGTGCAGACGTTTCCAGTTTTTGCCCAACCGGCGGATCCACCCCCTGGTCGAGGTGATAGCCAGGATCGCCAGGATCGAAAACGCCAGGGCCCCAACCTGGATAAAGCGTCTTTGCAGCAGCTCCGGGACGATCAGCGCGACATTGAACCCATAGTCGAGGCCGACGAAAATGAGCAGGTGCAGGCCGGCATACATAAAGGCGTATAACCCCAGGGGGCGCCGCAGGCGTCTTGCCGGCTTGAATCCAAGCAAGGTGTAAGCCGGGGTGCAGGCCAGGGACAGAATGATCAAGATCAACGCGTATCTGCCCGTCCGCAGCGTGATCTCGCGGATCGGATTGGCCGTTAACTGGCTGCGGGTGTATCCCCAGATCAGCAGGGCCAAAGGCAGTAATGCGGCAACGTGAACCACTGTCAAGAGATAACGTGTCCCGGATGTTTTGTGGGAAGGGTTGTCCATAGGAACCGTCCAACTCGGTTTTTTATTCACGCATTGCTTCTTGTCGCAGCCCGTCCAGGTCTGTCACGACCAGCCGTCCTTGCTCTCGACGGATCAGCCCGTCTTGAGCCAAAGTGCGCAGCGTCCTGCCCACGACGTCACGAACCGTGCCGATGTGTGAGGCGACGCGCTCTTGTGTCCATTGCCGCGCAGACTCTGGGTTTGTCACGTTGGCCAGCAAAAAACGTGCCAGCCGGGCCCGGACCGGGTACAATGCCAGACCCTCTACGGTATTGGTCAGACGCCGAACCCTGGCTGCCAGGTGTACCAGGACGATCGCCGTAATGTCCCGATGTTTTTGTGCAAGTTGAGATACGATATCGCAAGGGATAATGCAGACGGTCGTGTCAGCGAGTGCGTCTACGCTAGCCAGACATGTGCCGCCATCGAGCGCGGGGACGAGGTTAAAAAACTGGCCCGGCCCAAGGTGCTCGAACACGTATTCTCGGCCTCCAGGGGAGAACCGCCGGAGCCAGACTCGGCCTCGCACGATCCAATAAACGCCTTCGCAAGGGTCCCCCTGGAGAACGATCATTTGGTCGGATTGGAAAGCCCGTTCGTAGGCATGGTGCGCGATGTCCTGCAGCGTCGCGTCGTCGAGGCCTGCAAAAAAAGAGATGTTTGATAGTGTCTGGGCGGTGACGGTCAAGAGATCTCTCCCAACAACGGTGCTTGAATGTGGCTTGATCAATGATCTTGCCTGATTGTAGCAAGAATTGCAGAGGTTGTCAAAGATAGGACCGGATGGGAAAAAGCGACTTTTGTCATAGGCACGGCGCTTGCTGTATAATATACTGTGTACAGGTCAAGATGTGGCCGAGATAAGAGCCATTCACCGAGCCTTTGTGCCCGGCCAAGGAGGAAGGTATGAACAAGTCATCCCAACCCGTTGTCAATATGCTTTGCTGCACGCGTTGCGGGCGGTGCGTCGAAGCCTGTCCCTGTCACGCCGTGCAGCTCACGGACGAAGGGCTGGTTTTTAGCTGCGCGGGCAAGTGTCGCCGCGATGAGATCGGCGAGCAGGATTGTGGAGGCTGGTGCTTGTGCGAGGAGGCCTGCCCGACCGGCGCAATCGATTGTACTTTTGACATCGTCCTGGACGAGTCCTGCATACTGCCCACAGAGGATCCGGTCGCGGAGGCCAACTCGGCGCCCAAAGACGCGTCCTCATAACCGCCTCACATTCGCTGCCAGCGAGGACGCCGAGAGCACAAAAACGAGCAGTCGTGTCTTTCTGTGCTCTCGGCGTTTTTTGTGTCGAACGATCCTCTCTATGATCTGAAACCTGGCGCGGGTTCGCACTGGGTAGGTTCTGTTAACATTTGCCATAGACGGCTCAGTTTGCCGTTTTCCACGATATGAACGCCGGCTAGCATATGTCATTCCCGCATGGGTTTAGCGGGAATCCAGCTTCTTTTTTGGACAGTCCAAGCATTATCCAAAACGTCAACAGAACCTAGGCGCGCGATGCCTGCAGCGCCTGTTTCACCGCACCCCGGGCGAGATCGATCTTGTATTCGTTTTGGGCCAGCGGCCTGGCGCCGGACGTCGCAGCCCGGGCGGCGAGGTCGATGGTTTCATCGCTGAGCGGCTTGCCAGCCAGTATCGCTTCCGCTTCGCCGGCGCGCCAGGGGATCGGGGCCACGCCGCCCAGGGCGACGCGAGCCTGCTTGACGATCCCATCCGCGACGTCTACCTGTACCGCCGCGCTGACCAGGCTAAAGTCCCACGACTGGCGTTCCGAGACTTTGAGGTAGGCGCCGCGCGCGCCTTTTGCCGGTGCCGGGACCACGATCTCGACCAGCAACTCGTTGTCTGCCAGGGCCACTTCGCGATGCGCATCTGCTTTGGGCAGCAGGAAAAAATCGCCCAGGGAGACGGTGCGCGCTCCATCCGCTCCGGCGATGACGACCGCAGCATCTAACGCCAGCAAGGCCACGGCCATGTCGGATGGGTGGACGATATAACACGGGCCGCCGCCGAGGATGGCGTGATACTTGTTTTCGCCGCGGAAGGCAAAACAGGACTGCCCGCCCTTGCGCAGGCAGTGGGTCAGCTTGTTGCGGAAATACCAGCAGCGCGGCCGCTGCAGCAGATTGCCGCCAACCGTCGCCATGTGGCGCAGCTGCGGCGTTGCCGTCCGCACGAGCGCCTGGTAGAGGCAGGCGTACCCGGTTTTCCCTTCCAGGGCGGCAATTACCTTGAACTGGAGGGCCAGCGCCCCGACGTGCAGCCCATCCTGCTTGTGTTCGATGCCGTCCAGACCAGGGATGGTTTTTAAATTGATCAGGCTTTCCGGCTCGATGAGTCCTTCTTTCATCAGCCCGATCAAATCGGTGCCGCCGGCCAGCGGGCGGCACGACGCGTCGAGGGCATCCAGCACTTCGGCGAGCGAAGAAGCGGTTGCGTAGGCAAAACGGTTCATTGGGCTGCTCCTTTCAATGCCGCCAGGACACGATCCGGCGTGAGCGGCAGATCGGTGACCCGGACGCCACCAACGCCGGCGATGGCATCGGTGACGGCATTGGCGATGGCCGCTGCAGGGGGAATGATCGGCGGTTCGCCAAGCCCCTTTGCCCCGACCGTGTTCGCTTCGCCGTCGACCTGATCGACAAAGAACGCTTGAATCACCGGCGTATCGAGCATCGTCGGCGGCTTGTACTCTTCCAGGTCGGCGGTGAGCTGCAGGCCGGTTCGCGAATCGATGATCCGTTCCTCGGACAGGCCCAGGCCGATGCCCATCATCACTCCGCCGTAAACCTGGCTGGCGGCCGTCAGCGGGTTGACGACGCGGCCGATCTGGTGCACGGCGACGATCTGGTTGACGCGCACCTCACCCGTTTCGACGTTGACGTCCACGTCGGCAAACTGCGCGCCAAAGGTATTCAACGCCTTGTCGTCCGGGTTAGGGCCGCGCGCGCCGTGGCCGACGATCATGTAATTGCCCATCTTGGCAGCGACCTCACGAAAGGTGATGCGCTGGTCAGGATGGGGCCGGTAGATGATCTCGCCGTCCGCCAGATCAAAATCCTCGACCCGGGTACCGGCCAGATCGAGCAGATAGGCCGCCAGATCCAGGAACTGGCGCAGAGCGTCATAGACCGCTTCCCGCACCGCGGGCGTGATCGAGGCCAGGGTGACGCTGCCGCCGCTGCCGGGGCCAAAAGGCGTGGACTGCGTGTCGCCGATGATGACCTGCACCGATGCGAGCGGCAGGCCGAGCATTTCGGCAGCGACCTGGGCGATGACCGTCTTGGTGCCGGTGCCCAGGTCTTGCACGCCTGCGGCAATCTCGACCGTGCCGTCGGGCAGCATCTGGACGGTGGCATTGGCCGGCGGCCCGCCGCCGCCGCCCCAGATTTGACTGGCGAGGCCAAAGCCTTTGTGCCACGGGCCATCGACCGTTTTGCGGGCCTGGCGACCGGTCCAGCCAAACTGCTCGGCGCCGGTTTCGTACGCCTCGCGCAAGCCTTTGACCGTGTACGGGATGTCGCGGGCCGGGCTGATCTCGGCGTAATTTTTGAGCCGGAGGGCCAGGGGATCGAGACCGAGCCGGTTTGCCAGTTCATCCATCGCACCCTCAAGGGCCACCGTTCCCTCGACGTAGCCCGGTGCGCGGAAAGCGCGCCCGCTGTCGGTGTTGGCGCGCACCGCCCAAACCGTCGTGCGCACGTTGGGGCAGACATAGAGGTCCTTGGTTGGGCCGCCGATGATGCTGCCCCCGCCGCCATAGGCCCCGGTGACGACCCACGATTCGTGATCGATGAAACAGAGCGTGCCGTCGTTCCTGGCGCCGATGCGGATGTGCTGCTTGCTGTTGGGACGGTAGCCGGCGACGAGGTGTTCTTCCTGCCGGTCGAGCACGGCTTTGACCGGGCGCCGTGTCTGGCGCGCGGCCAGGGCGGCCAGCAGGGTGAACTGTTCTGCGCCCCATTTCGAGCCGAACGCGCCGCCGACATAGTTGCAGATCGCCCGCACCCGGTCTTGTGGGATATCCAACGCCTGGGCCAGGCTGCTGCGCGTGCCAAAAATGCTTTGCGTCGAGTGCCAGACGGTGACCTGCTCGCCTTCCCACTGGACGACGCTGCCGTGGGTTTCCAGGCAGCAGTGGGCGGCAGTCGGCGTTGTAAACACGAGATCGACCATCACGTCGGCGTCCTGCTGCCCGGCCTCGATGTCGCCGCGCTGGTAGATCTGCCCATCGGGGTTGATGACGTTGCTTTTGGCATCCAGGAAGGCCGGCGGCGCGCCCTCTGCCGTGGCCGACGCCAGGTCGTGGACAAAGGGCAGGGCCTCGTATTCGACCTCGATCAGTTTGAATGCATCCTCGACAATGCGCTCGTCCTGGGCGACGACAAAGGCCACCTCTGCGCCCGGATAGGCCAGCTCGCGGGCAAACAACTCGCGCCCCTCCAGGTCTGTCACCGGCGGCGGCTGCTCGCAGTGCCAGACGAGCCACACGCCGGGCAGGGCCTCGGCTTTGCGGCTGTCGATGTGGACGATACGCGCGTGGGGATGCGGCGAACGAAGGAATTTGCCGGTCAACATGCCCGGCAGCTGCACGTCGTGCGTGTAGACCGCCTGCCCGGTGACGCGGGCGATACCGTCGACGCGCGGCGCGGGCTGGCCGACGACGGCGAGCCGTGCGCCTTGATCCCACGTTTGCACGTGCTGTGGTTCGACGATCGCTTCGCGTTCTTCGATGCGACCTTCGAATTCAACTTTGGTCTTTTTAATCGTCGGCATTTTCGCCCCCTTTCGCGGCGGCCAGGACGGCACCGAGGATGTTGGGGTACGCGCCGCAGCGGCACAAATTGCCGGCCATCTCACGCTGGACCTCTTGCGGGGTGGGGTGCGGGGCGTGTTCCAACAGGGCCACCGCCGACATGACCTGGCCGGATGTGCAGAACCCGCACTGGTAGCCGTCGTGCTCGATGAACGCCTGCTGTACGGGGTGTAACTGCTCTCCTTGCATCAACGCTTCGACGGTGCGCACCTCGCGTCCCTCGCAGTCGATCGCCAGGGTCATACAGGCGTAGGCGGTTTCGCCGTCCACGATCACCGTGCACGCACCACATTGGCCGCGCCCGCAGCCGTGTTTGGCACCGGTCAGCCCCAATTCTTCGCGTAGTACGGAAAGCAGCGTCCGGCGCGGTTCGACGTGCACCAGGACGTCTCTTCCGTTCACGTGGAGCGATACCGGGACCTCGTTTGGACCTCGAAAATCGAGTGTCATGATCCCTCCTTTATGTTTCTGAATAAGCGCTTTTCGGTTGTGTCGGCGGTGATGGCGGATTCTGCTGAAAAACGATCTCACTGCAAGGTCGCAGGCAGTAGAGTTCACTGCAGCGCCAAGGGAAAGAACGTATTGTGGCGGCGGTGATGGAGAACCGCCCTACGTGCCCGTTTTCTAGGTTCTGTTGACATGGATTGCACATAAACGGTCCAGTTTGCCACTTTCACGATGGATGCGGACGAGCATATGTCATTCCCGCATGTTTTTAGCGGGAATC
>JAFGJF010000225.1 GCA_016929205.1 Anaerolineae bacterium | reverse complement strand
TTCACGAGGCAGACCATAAGAGTGCAATGTGCATTTGCGCGATGAGCGTTTCCATAGGCAGGGCAGGAACAGGATCAGCAGGCCTATTGATCCAAAGTTGAGCCACTTTTTTCCTCCCAGTTGGCGTTCTTTGCCGGTCTGGTAGCCTAGATTGTACCGAAAATCTGTCACAAACGCAAACTGGTTTGCACCGCGTGCCGAGACGGGAATGAGAGCGCTGCGACTTTTGTCATAGTGATCCAGGCCTTTTCCCAGCATTCACAAGCACATTCGGGACCGGACTATCTGGTCGCGCCCTTTTTGCTGTATAACCTGTTGCCACAAGATAGAGCGGTTATGTCGCGGGATATGCCACCTGTCCTGACTGAGCAGTTGATCCCGGTTGTGTGGAAGGAAAAGTGGGCGCCGATGAAGCCGTTCTTGTTGGATTAGCAAGCACAAATCGATTCGATAGGCATCTTGGGACACGTAGGCCGTTTTGGCCCGCAATTGGGTCAAAGTGTATTCGTCCATAGCCCGTCCGTCGATCGCGATCGTGCCTTCGTCAGGAGGGTAGAATCCCATCTGCGGGCGAGGATCGTTCTCAGCACCGCTATGCTGCCGGTGACTTGATCGTGTAAGATTTGGTGGGTGGCGTCCTCGTCGCTGGTGTGGTTGGCTTGCTCAGCGAGCGCTCTTTCGGCGGCCTGCAGCCATTCTTCGACGGGATCGAGCGGGTAGACCCACAACAACGACCAGGCGCGGGCGACGCAGAGCATCGGCCGACGGCGGATCAGTGCTTCGGGTAGCGCCTCCAGCCACTGACGGGCAAGGATAAATTCGCCACGCACGTATGCATTGGGGATGTGAGTCTCGATCAGATCGGCCGCTCGCTGATCATCTTGTGCAGACAGGGCGTGAGAGATGGCTTCGATCTCGTGCCCTGCGCGTTCGTACCATTTGCTGGCCCGGCGATGCAAAACGGGTACAAAGTCGGGATCGGTCTTGAGCAGTTGCTTGTGTAGCAGATCGGCAAAGAGGTGGTGATAGCGATACCACTGTCGTTCGCTGTCCAATGGAACGACAAAAAGGTTGCTGCGTTCGAGGTGACCCAAGATCGCCTGGGAATCTACCGAGCCAGTGTGGCTGTTTTCGCCGATCACGGCGTCACACAGCGGTCCGCACAACCGTTCGAGAACCGAACTTTGAAGCAGGAAACGCTATATGTTCTCTGGTTGTTGGCTGAGGACCTGGTCAGTGAGATAGTCCAGAATGTAACGGTGGCTGCCGGTGATGGCTGATACCGATGCTGCGATCTGTTCTGCATCCTGGCTCTGGGAAGCAAAGGCCCCTTGAGGTACAGGGGTCCCTTGAGGTACAGGGGTCCCTTGAAGTGCAAGGGCGGCCATTTGCAGTCCTGCGATCCAACCTTCAGTCCGCGCTTCCAGGGCGGCGATATCCTTTACTGAGAGCGCCAGCCCCACGGTCTGGTTCAGAAAGGCAGCTGCTTCGCCGGGCGAGAAACGCAGATCTGCCGCACGCAGCTCGCTCAACTGGTTGCGCGCGCGCAGCAGGCTGAGGGGCAGGGGCGGATCTGCGCGGCTGGCAAGAACCACGACAAATTGCGGCGGCAGGTGCTCGATCAAAAAGCGCAGCGCGTCGTGGATAGGCTGAGTCTCGATCAGGTGATAGTCGTCCAGCACCAGCACGCACCGTTCCGGCGCTGCTGTCAGGTCGTTGATCAGCGAGCCCAGAATGCTTTCCATATCAGGCGGCGTGCCTACTGCTGCCTGGTCGGGTGATTGCAGCATCGACAGCGCAGCCGCGCCGACGTCGGGTTGAACTGTTTGCAGGGCAGCGATGACATAGGCCCAAAAGCGCGCCGGATCGTTGTCACCGGCATCCAATGACAACCAGGCGAAGCGAGTTGAACGTTCAACGCTTAACTCGCAGCTTTTAGCCCATTCCCCCAGCAGCGTCGTTTTTCCAAACCCGGCCGGGGCAGAGACCAGGATCAGCTTGCGGCCTGGATCGAGACTGGTATTCAATCGTTCGATCAGGCACGGGCGTTCGACCAGGTTAGGTCGGGTCAGAGGAGCAGTGAGTTTTGTTTTCAGGAGCAGCATGGTGATCGCCTATAACAGCTTTTCCCACCGTTCAACCAGCTCGGGTTCGGGGGACATGATCGAAGCGTACAGTGCGTTCGCGGCGACGCTGAACCCGCCGACGTGGGCCATCGTCGCGCCCATTTGTTTCAGCCGGTGCATGCCTTCACAGATCGCGGCCCTGGCCAAACCGCGCCGCTGGTGGGCCGGCATCGTGCCCACCGGCTCGAAAAACCCGTCGCGGGTCACATCGTCAAACCAAGTGGTGCAGAATGAGACGATCTCGCCCCCGGGAGCGACGGCGACAAGGTCCAGGTCGCGGCGGTAGAGCGGTAAACGCTGGATGTCCTGGTACCATTCGCCGCCCTCATATTGGTCATCCGGGTCGTGGGGGTGGAACGTCTTCCACGAGGCCCAGACCCGGGCCGGCAGTTCTGTGGCATCGCCCAGCGCACGCACAGTGTATCCGGGCGGGAGCGGCGCGTCGGGGATGGGCAGGTCAAGAGAGCGCCGCCAGCGGTGTTCCGGCCAGTCTCCTTTGGTGTAGCCACGGCGAGCCAGGATGGTTTGGCGCAGTGTATCATGTTCGTTGGCCCACACCGATAGTTTCTTTTGTCCATCCGGGACAGGCGAGGCCAACTGTTGCTCGGCAACGGCAATCATCTCTTTTTCCAGTTCCGGCGTGCGGTGATCGGGATGAACTTGCAGGAACGCTTCGCCAGGGCCTTCTGGGTTGAGGACAGCGGCGATCTGCCCCTCCGTCGTTTCCCAGATAAAGGTCACCTCATCCATCGAGGCTGGCCAATCGTTGGGGTCGAGACAGTGCCGGCGCCACAGATCGAGTCGGATAGCCTCCCAGTTCATCCATCGTCCTCGGCAGCGTATGAGCTGCTCGTGCAGAAAGGCCCGGATTCGCCAGTAATCGGTTTCTTGTTGGCATATGCGCATGGTGAGTGTCATTGATTGCCTTTTTTTTGCGATTGATCTGGGGTATTGGAAGCCTGGTTTTTCACAAAAACCAGGTTTCTTTGCTATTATTTTACCTGGCTTTCGTTATGTCAGCGGCTTGCGATAAGTCGTGTCGCGCCGATCGACCTGATAACCGACGCTTTCGTACAGCCGCAGTGCACCGTGTGGGTTTTGTACGTCTACCCCCAACGCCGTCTCTTGCATGCCCATGTCGGCGAACATCTGGATGCTCTGCACGAGCAGCGAGCGCGCCAGGCCGCGCCGACGCCACGGACGCCGCACCCAGATGTCTTCCGTATAGCCGCGCTTGCGGTTGTACTGTTCGTTCTCGGTCCGGTCGACAAACCCAAGCACCCCGCCGGCAATCTCGTCGCCGTCCCAGGCCACTTTCCAGAGAGAGGGATCGAAGCGCGGATCGGCCATCCACTCTTGGATATTGTTTTCGGTTATCGGGCGGTGTCCCCAGTGGTCGCGAAAGGCCTCGTCGCTGGCAACTATGATCTTGCGCGCCTCTTTTTCCCGCACGGGGCGCACCTCCAGGCCGGCAGGCATCGGCGCCTCGGGCAGGGGATGCGTGATTGGGCACACCATTGAAAAGCCGTAGCGTACGGGTTCGTATCCCTCGTTCTGGAGCAGCGTTTCCAGGCCTACTTCCGAGTCGACCACGCCGCGCTGCAGATACTTGGGCAGGTTCGCCGGATGCTGGCTGGCGATCTCACGCAGACGCCGCTCGCCGTGGCGGATCATAGCCGTGCCGATTCCTTTGCGCCGCCATTCGGGCACCAGCAAGCCGATAAAGGTGTAGACGCGATCGCCTTCGCTCTCTTGATCCCACCACACCCGGCTGTAGGCGATCATCTGACCGTCGATCTCGGCGACCAGCATATCCTGGACCGGATCGCAGTTGTGCAGGTGGTCGAACTCGCGCCGCACATCGTCGACCGTGATCACCCAGTCAAAGCGGTCCACCTCTCGGCTGGCCTCGAACACGGCGACCATCCGCGGAAAATCGGATTCGCCACGAAAAGAGCGAAAAGCCAGTCTCGGAATGTCCGGGGCGTCGGGTAGGGTAGTATTGTCCATTTTTCTTCTATTCCTGTGTTTTGTCAAACAAAAGAGGACAGCCGTTTTGATGCTGTCCCCTTTTCGCCACCCATGTTCAGGCGGCACTCACTCGCCTGCTTTTTTCAGAACCGTTTCTATCGGTGACAGTGCTGCGCGCAATTTACGAGGTGACAGTCAAATCTTTTGCTGCCTGGATCTCGGCGCCGATTTCTTCATCGCGGAGATTGATTGTTGGTACTCCAATCTGTGCCAAGGAGTGTAGGAATGCGACGTGTTCCATCCCTGCTAACCGGGCTGCCTTGCCGGAGAAGAGCCGTCCCAGTTCATAAAGTTTGGCGGCGGCCAGGAATCGCACTTCTTGAGTGAATTCGGCATCCGATATCTTGAGTATCTGTGGAAATCCTTCGGGATAGGTCAACACGGTTTCTCTCAATATGCCTTGCTGCTCATTGGCCAGGTTTCCTCACTATCGTTCCTTACCTGTCCCAATTATATCATAGGGTATGCACAAGTCAATCACAACCAGGCGTGATCGAAGAGGTAGTATCAGAACCGGGCTTGTTCGGGTTCCTTTGCATATCTATTGTCTTGGTTCTGTGACTGCGCCGCTCGTATTTGGCCACGATGTCGCGGTTCACCTTCCTCTTTTGGAGGAACGCGCGGCGGTGTGCCGGCTCCTTGAGCATAGCCGCGCGCGCCTGCACGAGATCGTGGGCTCTGGTCAGCACCGCCGGGGCACGGGGGTCGCCTATGGCCTGAAGTAAGCGGTAGCACGTCCAGCAGACCTCAAATGGCTCTATGATGACTTGCAGCAACGTCTGGTGCGTCTCCCAATAATGCAGCATCTCTTCGACGTGAAAGGGATTGCCCTTGGCACGCTCGAGGATGCGACCGCGAAGGTGCGGTGGCAGATTCTCGACCCGCAGCAGGTGCCCGACCAACACCTGACTCTCGTCCACCGAGAGCGGATCCAGCCACAGGTCGGTGTGGCGGTGGCGGTA
>JAFGJF010000224.1 GCA_016929205.1 Anaerolineae bacterium | reverse complement strand
ACGTTTGCGCATCATAGCAAGGGATTGGAACTGACTGCTTATGATCCCAGGGGACTGATGGGCAGCGCGCTGGGCTATGCTGTTTCAACCCGGGGAGGCGATTTTACCAGCGTATACGCTGCCCCCGAATACCGTTGGTCGCCGGAGGAGGGGCGCGAATGGTTTGGTACGGAACAAGCCGTGGATCGCCTTGCCCTGGGCGGCAAGGGACGATTGGTCAAGCGTTCGATGATCGTCTCTGCGGTGCTCGATGCGTTGGGAATCTGCAAGGTGCCGATCCTGTCGGTGATCGGCGACTTTAGCCTGGAGAACGAGGCTGTGTTGAGTTCGGCGCTGACCGGTTGGGATCTGGATGCCGAATCGCTGGCCCTTGCCGGCGAACGGATCGTCAACCTGGAGAATTTGTTCAACTTGCGGCATGGCGCAAGCCGAAAAGACGATGACTTGCCGGTCCGATTTGTCGAAGAACGGATCACCGATCCCGGTCCAACACAGGGTATGACCGTGGACGTTGAGCGGCTCGTGAACGATTTCTACGAGGCTATGGGATGGGATCGGCATGGACGTCCGACCCCTGAAAAGCTAAAGGAGCTTGGTATGGAGATGTTTAGTGGATAAAGGTTTTTATGGTTGGATTATCTGTGTTTGGGGATCTCGGCCAGGATCGGAATCCCCATTCTCTCCACCTCATCCCGGCCGCGAACAGATGTGTCCAGGTAATCTAGCAAGAACGCGCCGGCAATGCCCGTGACCAGCGCCAGGCCAAGCCGGATTGGAATGTCGAGTTTGTCTTTGAGGCTGCGCCCGACCGGAACAACAACGGGTGGATCGATCAATGGGAGCACCGGCTTTGACGCGCCCAGCGGCCCGACCAGTTCAGCCGCTTCTTGTTCGAGGACGGCGACGGCGGCGTTGGCAATGCGGGCCAGTTGATCTTGATCGGGCCAGGTGATCGATACCGACAGCACGCGATGGGTGGTCGCTGACGAAAATGCCCCGGCCAAGTTGACGTCGGGTTCGTCTAGCTGCTGCGCTACCCGTCGGGCGTAATCTGCGCCGCGCACGGCCGAAGCCAGATCGTCCATCAGGTACTCTGAGGCCATCCACGTGTCCAACGGGTTATCCGCATAGTTGGCCCCAGACTGAGGGACGGGGTCGAGCCCAACGTTAATCTTGAACGTGGCTGCATACATGGCCACCGGCGCTTGGTAAGTCAATCCAGAGATGGCGCCGACGATGGCGATCAAGGCCACCGGCAGCCACCAGTGTTTGGCTATGATTTTCCAATATTGGATCAGGTCCATTGTTTATGCTCCTCAAAAGCCCGTGCCACAAAATCTTGTATTTTCTTTTCAAAAACCGCTTGATCAAACTGTTCGGCGTGACGGCGAATGACCTCGGGGGTATAGTCGTTGGTGTTAAATCGCCGCAGGGCATCGCTCAATGAAGCCACCGTTTGTTCGTGAAACAGCAGGCCGCTCTTGCCATCGACGACTGTGTCCAGTGCGCCACCGCCAGCGTAGGCAATCACCGGCCGGCCGGCGGCCATAGCTTCGACCGGCGCGATGCCAAAATCTTCGGCGCCGGGAAACAGAAACGCTTTGCAGCGCGCCATCAAATCGGCCAAGTCATCCTCGGGCACGTGTCCCAGGAATTCGATCGTTGGTCCGGCCATCGCCTTGAGGCGTGCCATATCGCGCCCGGTGCTGCCGATCTTGAGTGGCAGACCAAGTTGTGTGCATGCCTGGACTGCCAGATCGATGCGTTTGTACGGAACCAGGCGCCCGATCACGAGATAATAATCGTCGTGACTGGCAGCCGGAGAAAAACGCCCTGTATTGACTGGCGGATAAATGATCTCGGACTGGCGACGATAGATCTTGGCGATGCGCCTTTGAACCTCGGTCGAAATGGCGATAAAGCGATCAACCCGGTCGGCAGCGAGGCGATCCCAGAGACGCAAATAACTCAAAAAGGGAACGAGCAGCGCTTGTGCCAGGCGACCGAGGCCTTCACGCCGGGCATAATCGTGATAGCGCCACACGTACCGCGTTGGGGTGAGACAATAGCAGATGTGTAGGGTCCCGGGTGGGGTAATCACGCCGTGACAAAAGCCGCTCTTGTTGGACAGCACCACGTCGTACGCGCTCAAGTCCAGGCTTTCAAAGGCAAGCGGGTACAGGGGTAGAAAGGGCTGGTGATGCGTTTTAACCAGGGGCAGCTTGTTCAGCCAGGTTGTCTGAATGGGCCATTGGCGATACGCATCCGGCATCATCTGAGGGGCATAGATGCTCGTGTAAATTGGGGCCCCGGGAAACAAGGCGACAAGCCGTTCCAGAACGCCTTCCGCGCCCCCGACCTGGTTCATCCAGTCGTGGATCAGGGCAATGTTCATACGCTCACTCGTCGCCTTGAACCGTAAACGGTATTTTTTGTTGCAGAACGCGGCCTACATAGATGTCAAGCTCGTACTTGCCCGGTCGTGGATTGATATAACGCCAGGCAAGACCACCTGCGCTGTCATAGGACCATAACTCGGTCGCACTCCAATACTCGATCATCTGCCCATCCAGTTCAACGTACCAGATGTGGCTCCAGGGCACGTTACGCGCCATGCCGTCAAAGGTGAAAAAGGCATAGATACGCTCTGTGCCGGACGGAAACGCGGTGCCCGGATTGATCGGTGTGTTGTTCTCTTGGCCCGAAGCCAGGATCAGCCCGACCAAAGCCGCATCGGGGCCGGGCGTAACGGCATTCGATGGAAACGGCGTCTGCAGAATGCGGGGCAGGTCGGTATCAGGAGGAATGGGCGTCTGTGTTGGTGTGGAGGTCACCGTGGGCGTCGGCGTCGGCGTGTACGTTGCCGTGGGGGTGCGCGGTGTCGGTGTAGGGATGGACGTTGGTGTTTCGGTCGGGAACGGGGTTGGCAATAGTTCTGGCCTTTGAACTGAAACTGCCCATAATGCCCCGCTGGCTGCGGTAAATACGAGAAAAATGATGGCGAAAAAAAACAGTCGCTTGGCATTGGTCTCTGACTGCTCGCGCACAAACCCAAAATGAGTTGACCGGGCAGTACGACGCCTTTGATAGATACCGACAAAGCTGATGATCATGCCAGCACCAAACAATAACGTCAAAAAGGGTGCCAGTTGAAAGCCAAAGTATTGCCAATCCACGATCAATCCTCAGATTCTGCTCACTCGATTGACTCGGCAATCTGCAAGATCTCGTTCAGGTTCAAAGAACTGGCGATAGAGAACTGCAGATCGTCTTCGCGCCAGATCAAGACCAATCCATCTCTTTCCTGATCTTGGATCAGTGTCGCCTGTCGCCCACGCAGGGGAACGAGTGTCACGTCTTCTTGCGGCACCGTGCCAATATAGGGTCCTTGCACGAGTGTAAACGGATGCTCGCCAGTGTAGATCAAAGCGATGTTTTTATCAAGTTGATACGCTACTCCAAAATCGGTGCCCGGCGGCACGTATTGAGGCTTGCGCAATCGAAATCCAACTTTGGTCTGTGCCTCATCGAAGTCGAGTTCGCGGTTTTCCTGGATTTGTATTTCATTAAACGCCGCACCATCGGGAATGTCGAGATCGAATATGGCATCCTCTATATCGTCAGAACAATCTATACTGTCAAGGGAAATCACACCTGAGCCCAAATAATCGTCCTTGTAGACTACCTGGCGCACCCACCACTGCTGGACGTCGACGCTATATTGTATATATCCGCCCTGTCCGGTAGGGACATTGATCTTGTAGACCATTAATCCGTTTTCGCGTACTCTGGCCTCAAGTTTGGCCGCCTGGAGGTCTGCATTCTGGATCCATTCGCGTCTGGCTTTGCTGATCTCGACAAGTACCTGGGGCATACGTACAACATCGATGGGGCCAATCGTCGCCGTGTTGGTGTGGGGCGAATAAGAAATGCTCTTCGCGCCGTCTGTGGTAAAGGCCATCTTGTTCAACTGGGGGCTATTGGCAGATTGCACCAATAGCTTGAATCGGTCGGGATACTTTTCCCACATTTCCACAACCAGCGAGTCCTGGAACATGTCAGTGCTAATCTCGGCATGCAGCAGTGTATGGCAGGCGCCCATTTCTCCAAGTGCTTGCTGTGCATTCTGGATAACTTGGGCAGCCGTCAATCGCTGATTCAGGCAGCCTGCAAGCAGGATGCCGAGTCCCAGAGTGACAAAAAGTTCAAAGAACGTACCAAGGATTGTTCTGGCTCTCGTCACTCTCTGACCTCTTTGATCCCCCAGTCTGGCCGAAACGAAACGCCAAGATGGTTGTCTGCTCCCTTTTCATACGCTTTTTCATAGCGCATTATACCATACAACATGGCGCTCCCCAAATATCCATCAGAGTCAGGTGCGCAGTTTTTGCACAACAGAATCGAGTGGGAAGCGATCGTTGCCACACACCGGATATGCGCACCCGATATACGTCCTCATGGACGCATTTCAGGTGCGCAGTGAAACGGCATGCCGGCATTGGAAAAAGCCTAGGACAATCCAGCCTGTTCTTTGAGCGTTTTAACCATATCCAGCTGTTCCCACGGTACGTCGATGTCGTCGCGGCCAAAATGGCCGTACGCGGCAGTCTGCCGGTAGATGGGGCGCATCAAGTCAAATTGGCAGATGATCGCGCCGGGACGCAGGTCAAAGTTCTTTTCGACCAGTTCGACGATCTTGGCATCGGAAATCTTGCCCGTGCCAAAGGTTTCCACGGCAACACTCATCGGGTGCGCCACGCCAATGGCATAGCTGGCCTGAAGCTCCAACCGGTCGGCGAGGCCCGCCGCCACCAGGTTCTTGGCGACGTAGCGCAGCATATACGCCGCCGAACGGTCGACTTTGGTCGGGTCTTTGCCCGAGAACGCGCCACCACCGTGACGGGCCACGCCCCCGTAGGTGTCGACGATGATCTTGCGGCCGGTGAGACCGCTGTCGCCTTTCGGCCCACCGGTCACAAACCGTCCGGTCGGGTTGATGAAATACTTGGTATCGTCGAGCAGTCCGGCGGGCACAACCGGCTTGATCACGTGTTCAATAATATCGGACTCGAGCTGATCGTGGGTGACGTCTGGATGGTGCTGCGTCGATACGACAACGGAATCCACGCGTACCGGCTTGCCATAGTTGTACTCGATCGTGACCTGGCTTTTGCCATCCGGGCGCAAATAGCCCAGCGTGCCATTCTTGCGTACCTCGGCCAGGCGACGGCAGAGCTGGTGTGCCAGTGAGATCGAAAGTGGCATGTATTCGGGCGTTTCGTTGCAGGCAAATCCGATCATCATACCCTGGTCGCCCGCCCCAAGTAATTCGACGTTGCTGCAAGCGTTCATCTCGCCCTGCTTGTGTTCGAGCGCTTCATCCACACCCAGTGCGATGTCGCCACTCTGGCCTTTGATCGAGACCAGAACGCCGCAGGTCTCGCCATCAAAGCCATATTTGGCCCGGTCGTAGCCGATTTCCAGTACAACTTGTCGAGCAATATCAGGGATCTCGACATACTTGTCGGTCGTGATTTCACCGCCGACGACGATCAACCCGGTAGTGACAAAACAGTCACAGGCTACGCGGGCATCGGGATCTTGGGCCAGGATCGCATCCAGGATCGCATCCGAGATCTGATCGCAGATTTTGTCCGGATGTCCCTCGGTCACCGATTCGGATGTAAAAAAGTATTTGGGTGATGTCATAAATGTGATTGTCATAAGAACTCCTCTATTCTAAAAAGATTGTTTTCGTATCGCGTATGTTGTGCGGTCGTAAGGTGTGGGATGGCAGGCACCACGTACGCGATACGTTGTGGCTTAGGGTGTCTGGTTCAATTGCTCAACAAACATAAGCATAAACGGCATAAACAGCGTCAGGCCGATCCAGGCTAAACCTGCCAGGAGCACAAGACCGCCGCCGGCGACGCCGATGCCGGCCAGGATCCTGGTTCTGGCCGGGTTCGCAGCACGCTTGGCTTCGACCAGGGCGATGATGCCCACCAGCAATCCCAGCAGTGGCGCAAGCGCATTCAGGCAAGGGATGCAATACAGGAGCATCATGCCACCCAGGCACGCCGCGGCAAATCCGGCCAGGTCGACACTGTTGCCCTCGTAAGGGTGGCGTGGTTGGGCATCTGCGACGGGTTGCTTGAGTGTCGGCTGGATGCCTTCCGCGAACTGCTCGGGTGGGTAGACGACGTGCCCCACTTCTTGCCACGCTTTTGCACAGCGTTCGCAGAGCCGTTCGCCGCTCTCGACATACCACAGGCATTTGCCGCATAGCGGGACATGGCAGTGCTCGCAGTGTTCAATGGCCTGGTATTGTGGGTGGTGAATGCATTGAACCATTTGTGTTTTCTATGTTCCCGTTTCCCAGCTAGCTAAATAGGCCTGCTGTTCTTTTGTCAGCACGTCGATCTCGACGCCCATTGCTTTCAGCTTGAGTGTCGCGATCCGGCGATCGAGCTCTTCCGGCACGGCGTAGACCCGGTGCTCCATCTCGGAACTGTGCTTGACCAGATACTCGGCCGAGAGCGACTGGTTGGCAAAAGACATATCCATCACGCTCGCCGGGTGGCCTTCGGCAGAGGCAAGGTTGATCAGTCGCCCTTCGCCCAACAAATAGACGCAACGGCCATCGGCCAGCTTGTACTCGTGTGTTTGCCAGCGGATTTCGCGATCGCTGACCGACATCGCTTCCAGGGCGGGAATGTCGATCTCGACGTTAAAATGTCCCGAATTGGCGACGATGCAGCCGTCTTTGATCACCTCAAAGTCTTCTTTGCCGACCACGTTTTTGTCGCCGGTGGAGGTGATGATAAAGTCGGCAATCTGGGCCGCTTGGCGCATCGGCATCACGCGAAAGCCGTCCATCACCGCTTCGAGTGCGCGGAATGGATCGACCTCGGTGACGATGACGTTGGCCCCCATGCCCTCGGCGCGCATGGCGATTCCCTTGCTGCACCAGCCATATCCGCCGACGACAAAGTTTTGCCCGGCGATCAGTCGGTTGGTGGCCCGCAGCACGCCGTCGATGGTCGATTGGCCGGTGCCGTAGCGGTTGTCGAAAAAGTGCTTGGTGATCGCGTCATTGACCGCAATCACCGGGAACTGGATCACGCCATCGGCGGCCATGGCCCGCAGACGGATCACACCGGTGGTCGTTTCTTCGGTCGAGCCATACATGCCGTCGATCAGATCTGGCCGGCCCTTGAGCAATCCCGTGACCAGGTCAGCGCCATCGTCCATCGTGATCTGGGGGTTGTGGTCGAGCGCGGCCTGGATGTGCGCGTAATAGGTGTCGTGATCCTCGCCTTTGATCGCAAAGGTGGGGATGCCATAGTCGGCGACCAACGAGGCGGCCACGTCATCCTGCGTCGAGAGCGGGTTGGAGGCGCAGAGCACTAACTCTGCGCCGCCGGCTTTGAGCGTGCGTCCCAAATTGGCGGTTTCGGTGGTGATGTGCAGGCATGCCGAGATGCGCACGCCCTGCAACGGTTTCTCTTTTTCAAAACGCTCGCGGATCTGTCGCAATACCGGCATATCCTGCTCGGCCCATTCGATGCGCAGTTTGCCCTGTGCGGCGAGGCCGAGATCCTTAACATCGTGTTTTACAGTCATTGAAAATGATACTCCTTTTTTTGGTATGGTTGCCTGGCATCCAGGACACGATTCTGTTTTATCTCCATCGATTTGATGTTCTTTTTTCAAATGCTTTATCTCTCGTTGAATAGAATACTGAACGAGATCGCGGTATATGTCTAGTCGATCAACTCGCCATGCAAAACCGTCACGGCTTGCCCGCTCAGGCACACGCGATCGCCGGCAACGCGCACGCACACTGTCCCACCGCGTGCTGACGCCTGGTAAGCGGTGAACTCGGTTTTACCCAGTCGCTTGCTCCAGAACGGTCCCAGGCAGCAGTGTGCCGATCCGGTCACGGGGTCTTCGTCAATGCCGGCACCCGGCGCGAAAAAACGCGAGACAAAGTCATACTCTTTCGAGCTGGTCTGGCTGGTCACCATAACGCCACGAACCCCTAGCGTTTTCAGCAGCGCAAAATCTGGTTTTAGCTCGCGAACCGTTTCTTCCGATTCGACCTGGATGAGATAATCGAATCTGTTTTTGCCGATGTATTTGGCCGTCACGCCCAGCGCTTCAAGCAGCTTTGGTGGCGCATCAGCCGGTTCGTCGGGCGTGGCAGGAAAGTTCAATTCGATGCGGTTGCCGTCGTGCCTGGCTGTCAGCAGCCCGCTGCGGGTATGAAACCGGGCTTGTTCTGTTGGTGCCAACATCACGGTTTCGAACAAGACGTGCGCGCTGGCCAGTGTGGCGTGCCCGCACAGATCGACCTCGATGGCGGGTGTGAACCAGCGCAGGCTAAACCCATCCGTCTGCTCGAGCAAAAACGCCGTTTCCGACAGGTTCATCTCTTTTGCGACGTTCTGCATCCAGGTCTCGTCGCGCGTCTCTGTCAAGATGCAAACGGCGGCCGGGTTTCCTGCAAATGGCTTGTTTGTGAACGCGTCTACCTGGAAAATCTGTATACCCATTGTCGTTATCCTTCGTCCAAGTCGGCCAGCTCCGGTGTGTCGCCATAGTTTTCCTGGTAGCGGGCCACAAATTCCTCTAGTGTGTACGGCCTGGGCTGCGGGCCGGGGTGCTCGATCACAAAAGCGGCAGCCAGGGCGGCGATGCGCCCGGTGACCGGCCAGTCGTAGCCGTGTGCCAATCCTTTGAGCAGCCCCGCGCGGAATGCATCGCCGACGCCGGTCGGCTCCAGGACAGCGGTAGGTTTGGCGATCGGAATCTCGATCACCTCGTCTCGAGTGGTGATCTCGGCGCCATCCTCGCCTTTGGTGACAATGATCGTTGGCACGCGTGTGAGCAGTTCATCTTGATTCAGGCCGGTCTTTTTCTGCAAAATGCCATACTCGTAATCATTCATGATCAGGATATGTGCGCCGGTTAGCCCGTCGATCAGTTCGCCGCCCTCGACGCGCGCCACCTGCTGGCTGGGATCGTAAATGTACGGGATGTCCAACTCACGGCACTCGCGCGCATAGCGAGCCATCGCCCCAGGATCGTTTGGCGAGATGATCGTGATATCCGGCTTGGGATCGACATCGTAAAATGACAGTTCGCGAGCGCGTGCCATCGCACCGGTGTAAAAGCTGGCGATCTGGTTCTGGTCGAGATCGGTGCTGACGAAAAACGAGGCCGTAAAGCAGTCATCACAGATGCAGACCAACGAGGTATCGACTCCGTTGGTTTGCAGCCAATCACAATATTCGCCGCCATCCTTGCCGGCCGTTGCCATCAGACGTGGCGTCTCGCCCAGCAAGGCCAGCGAACAAGCGATGTTGGGCGCGCAGCCGCCGTATACCCTGGTCATATCGTCGACCAGAAAACTGAGGCTGATATGATCCAGTTTATCAGGCAGGATGTGATCGGTAAATCGGCCCGGAAAATGCATAATATAGTCAAAGGCGAACGAACCGGTAACGACGATGTTCATCGTTCAACTCCTTAATTCGATTTCATTGTATACCGGAATCAGAATCGATAGGCTCACAAACGTCCTCTAGGCAAGAAACCGATCGCGCAGAATGACTTTCAATGTCGCCAAACCATCCCGAACGGCGCGCAGCTTTTTGCCTTCGGCAATCGAACGCGGATGGTAGTTGATCGGCACCTCGCCGTACGAATGGCCACCCAGGGCCAGCTTGGTGCAGATTTCAAAATCCAGGTCAAAACCGGTGCAGTTGAGCTTGAGTGACTGAAAGACAGGGGTCCTTACCAGCTTGCATTCGGTTGCCGAATCGGAATAGTGACTGCCGTACAGCAGGTTAATCAGGGTATTAAAAAAGAGGACGCCGATATAGTTCTGCCAGTATACGTATACTGCCTTGCCGCCCAGCGTGCGCGACCCAAACACTGCATCCAGATCCTCGGACAGCGCCTTTTCGATTGCCAGGTGCCATTCTTCTGGCTCGTATTCCAGATCCGCGCCCTGGGTGAGGGTGTAATCGCCGCTGCAGTGAGCCAGTGCTTTGCGAACCGAGGCGCCTCGCCCCAAATTCCTGGGGTTGAAAATCGTTTTGACCTGATCCGCCTGGATGCTGTTTAGAATATCTCGTGTGCCGTCGGTTGAATAGTTGTCGATGACAATCACTTCTTTACGGATCGGTACTGCCAACACCCGATCGAGCACCTGCAAAACGGTGTTCTTTTCGTTGTAGACGGGCATAATTACCGAAAGCTTAAAATCATCTGGAATCAAGGGCAATCCTTTCGAATAACAAAACCCAGATCGCAAATAACGGATCATTTAGGAACCGGAACAAGCTGTCTAGCCGTCCGGTCGATCAAAAAATGTCGCAAATTGTTCAATCATATACGCCAGCCGTGCCTCATCCAATCCCGGATACACGCCGATAAAGAACGTGCCACGCATAATCAGATCGGTGTTTGGCAGATCGCCAACGGTGCGATGTGGAATATCGACAAAACCCGGCTGGCGCAAGATGTTGCCGGCAAAGAGAAAGCGCGTCTCAATTTTGCGTTCCTCCAGCCAGGTCACCAGGTCGTTCCGCGTAAAGGGGGCCTCGTCGCGTACGGTGATCGGGAAGGCAAACCAGCACACATCAGCTCGCTGATCCCATTCGGGCAGGATGAGGAATTCCTTAAAGGGTTGCAGTCCTGCATACAGGACCTCAAAGTTCTTTTTTCGTGTCTCGGCAAAAGCCGGGAATTTTTTCAACTGCACCAGACCAAGTGCCGCTTGCAGGTCGGTAGGTCGCAGATTGTAGCCGACGTTGCTGTACAGGTACTTGTGATCGTACGTCCCGGGCATACCGGGGATGGGATAACTGAAGCGTTTTCCGCAAGTGCCATTGTGGTTCTTGGTGCGGTGATCGCACCAGCAATCGCGTCCCCAGTCGCGGATGGAGCGACAAATCTTGGCCAGCGAATCGTCGTCGGTGACCACCGCCCCGCCTTCGCCGGTTGTAATGTGATGGGCAGGGTAAAAACTAAAACTGCTCATGTGGCCGTAGGTGCCCAGCATCTTGCCGTCGAACCGTGAACCGAGCGCGTCGCATGCATCTTCCAATACATACAGGTTGTGCCGTTGCGCGATATCCATCAGCCGATCCATAGCGCATGGATTGGCCAGTGTATGCGGTAAAAAGAGCGCACGCGTTCGATCTGAAATCGCTTCCTCGGTTTGTTCGGGAGTAATGTTATACGTGCCCAACTCACAGTCCACAAAAACGGGCACCAGGTTGTTCTGAACCAACGGCGCGACCGTCGTCGGAAAAGTGGCAGCAGGCGTGATTACCTCGTCGCCGGGTTGCATAGGGCGTTCGATGTGCGGTGAACAGAGTGTGGCCACCGCCGCCAGGTTGGCCGACGAGCCAGAATTGACCATGATCGCGTGCGAGAGCCCCACATAATCGGCCAAAGCCTCCTCAAACGCCAGACCATTCTCGCCCAGGGTGAGCCAAAAATCGAGACTGGCATCGACCAGGGCGATCAACTCTTTTTCGTCGTATACGCGTCCGGCGTAATGGATGCGGGT
The DNA here is from genome assembly GCA_016929205.1 of Anaerolineae bacterium. Next base: position 6,006 of record JAFGJF010000224.1, on the reverse strand, counting down.
CTCACCGGGCACGAAAGGGGCCGGCTGGTGTGCCGATTGATAGAATTCAGTCACCTGATCCCGGATCGTTTGACGCAATTTCTCGCCAGAGTTCAATGGATTCCCTCGCTAAATACGGATTGTAAATGCTTTCCTGAAACGTGTATGGGCAGGACTTGCTTCGTTTGGGACAGGCCCTCGCGCTTCGACTTTATGCCTCAATGGTTTGTTGAATGCCCTGTTGCAGCGACACGTGCGGTGTCCATCCCAGGATCGACCGCGCACGTCCGGTATCGCCGACAAGTTCCCAGATCTCGCCCTCCCGGTAGGGTAGTGCTCCGCGCTTGATCGCAATTGGATGGCCCATCTCGGCGACGATCATCTGGGCAACCTGGTACAATGCTGCGCCGTGCCCGCTGCACAGGTTAAATGTGCCTCCTACCGCCTGGGGCACGGATGCGGCGCGAATAAACCCTTCGACGATGTCGGTCACATAGACGAAATCGCGCTGCTGCTCTCCTGGCGTCATCTCAAAGTCGGTGCCGCTTTTCGCTGACCGAATGCAAGCCTGGATAAATGTGTTTGGCGCTTGTCTTGGGCCATAGACGGCAAACGGGCGCACGGTGACGATCGGCCAGTTCCTGGTTTGATAAAAATGGTTGCAAAAGTGCCACACTGCCGTTTTGGCGATCGCGTACGGCAGTTCGGGGCGCGGGACCTGGTCTTCGCGCAGCGGTGGCTCGTTGCTGCCATATTCGTGGCAGGTGCCGGTGTTGACAAACACGCGATAGCTGCCGGCCAACGCTTTCAGCAGATTCAACGTGCCTTCGATGTTGACCCGGCTTACGAGGGCCGGGTCGATGTGGACGTTGGTCACACCCGCCGCGGCGAGGTGAAAGACTACTTCCGGCCTGGCGTCTCTTGCGACAAGTTGCACGACATCCAGGTTATTTAAATCGGCTCGATAAACCTGTATCTCGCCACGGATGCTTGCCAGATTGTGGGCCGGGTCGCCAGGCTTGAGCAGGCAGTGCACATCGGCCCCGCGTTGTAGGAGTGTCTCGACCAGGAAAGAGCCAATGAACCCACTGCCACCGGTGACGAGTACGCGCTCTTTTATTTTGTCCATGCGATCCCCAATTCGCGTGCGCGCCGCAGATATTTCTCGATCTGGGCTACGCAGGTACTGTACATATCAGGCATCATGCGGCTATTCTCTTGTTCGTGGTATGCCTTGTACCAGGCCATTGTTTCTGTCAACGCCTCTTCCCAGGTATAAACCGGATGCCAGTCCAGGCGGTTGGCGGCTTTGTCCCTGTTGAGCCGTAACACTTTGGTTTCTATCTCGCTTTGCGTTGTGCCGGTGGTAAAGGTACCGCTGCCCCACAAGGCAATGGCCTTTTGCACCAACTCTTTTGTCGTTACGCTGCGATGTTCCTGCGGCCCCAGATTCCACGCTTCGGCGTAATGCTGCCCATCCTTGCCGAGCAGCTTGGCCGCCAGCCACAGGTAACCGCTGAGCGGTTCAAGCAAGAGCTGCCAGGGACGGACGTAGTCCGGATTGCGTAAATGGATCGGCTGCCGGTTCATCAGCGCGCGCACGCAGTCGGGGACGAGTCGATGTTCTCCCCAGTCGCCGCCACCGATGACGTTGCCTGCCCGCGCCGATGCCAGAGCAACGACGGGTGCGCCGTCGTGCCCGGGCGCAAAGAACGACTGGCGATATGACGAGATCGCCAACTCGGCCATCGCTTTGCTGGCGCTGTATGGGTCATGCCCCCCCAGTTCGTCAATCTCGCGATACCCCCACAGCCACTCGCGGTTCTTGTAGACCTTGTCGGTGGTGACACAGACGACAGCTTTGGTCGTGCCCGTGCGCCTCACCGCTTCCAGCAGGTTGACCGTCCCGCCGACGTTGGTATCCAACGTCTCTTTAGGTGCCTGATACGATGGCAGGACCAGCGGCTGCGCTGCCAGGTGCAAAATGACCTGGGGCCGGTATTGTGCAATCGTTCGTTCCAGGTGCGCGAAATCGCGCACGTCGCCGCGCACATCAGTGAGGCGATCTTGCAGGTGCGACAACACAAAGTTGCTGGGCACGGTTGGTGGTTTCAGGCCGTAGCCGATCACGCTGGCCCCGAGTTCTCGTAGCCAGATGCTGAGCCACGAGCCTTTGAAACCGGTATGACCGGTGATCAAGGCGGTTAGCCCGTCAAATCTATTCTCAAATGCGCCTTTAATCGTCGCCGAGTCGCCCAACTGGTCAGCCATCCAACTATGTACCCACCAAATTGTGGCCTATGTCCGCTCGTTCTGGAAAAACTCGATGATTTCGCCGTCCGGCCCCTGGCAAAACGCGATGCGTATGGGCGTTGGCGGCACGCTCGACAGTTCGACATCTCGAGGCTCCACCGTCACTTTTGCGCCTGCTGCGCGCGCCGCCTCGATCGCTTTGTCGCAGTCGGTCGTCCGCAAGGCAAAATGCCGGACGAGCCCCGACGGGTTGAATCCATCCGATTCACCCTGAGAGACCTCGAGATAATTTCCATCTCCTGTGTCCAATAGGACCGTCCGCCTATTGTCCGGTCCCCAGGTAAGCGTGCTTTTGAAGCCCAGTCCCTCGGTATAGAACTTGATCGTCGTGTCCAGATCCTGAACGTGCATTGAAATGTGGTGGAATCCACCGCCACCAATTTTGTCATTGTTTCCCATTGTCGAGTTGTCTCCTTGTATCATGATCCAGCCTGTTGTTCACTCTGTGCTACCACGATTTCCATGCCGCAGTGTTGCTGTCCCACATCTCGTTGAGTTCCTGGGCATCCTTGAACGTGTCCATCGAATGCCAAAAGCCGGTATGCCGGTACATCATAAACTGACCTTCGTCGACCAGGCGGCCAAAGAACGGATATTCCAGGTTCATACCGTGTTCCAGTTTGTCCAGCGCCGCACGTTCGATCACCATAAATCCAATATTGATCCAGTGATCCATCGAAGGGTATTGCCGATACGTCGTAACCTTGCCTTCGGGGGTAGCCGTGATTACGCCATACTGGTATACGGGCTTGTAGCCAGTCACGGTTACCCATTTGCCATGCGAAACGTGAAAACGGAGTAGGGCGTCAATGTCGATATCGCCGACGCCGTCACCGTAGGTGAGAAAGAACCGCTCTCCGGAGATGAATGGTGCTACCTGGCGGACTCGGTCACCGACGATCGTGTCCAACCCGGTATCGATCATGGTCAATCGCCAGTCATTCTCGTGATTTTCGCCCTGGAATTCGAGATCGCCGGGACGTCCCAACTCGAACGACATATCACGATTCATCCATTCATATTCGATAAAGTAACGGCGGATCAGGTCGCCCCGGTATCCCAGTGGAAAAACAAAGTCTTTGTGGCCAAACGAGCCAAAGATTTTCATAACGTGCCATAGAATGGGACGCCCGCCGATTTCCACCAGCTCTTTCTTGACCGATGGATCGCCGCCACTGATGCGCGTACCTTTGCCGCCACACAGGATGACTGTTTGCATCAACCATATCTCTCCTGCATCGCTTTCGAGACGCCGGATGTCAATTCGAGGATGCGCCCGGCTAACGCTTCGGACGCGGGTCCCAGGCCGCACGAAGGGCTGATCAGCGACGCTTGCAAGAGGTCGTCCAGGTGGATGCCCTTTTGCACCAGCAAATCCATGCCCGCCAGCAACTTGGCTACCAGCGAATCAACCGTCTCTCGATAGGCCTCGTCGCTTTTGGGCGTGATGCCCCAGGCCAGGATCCCTCCCCGCGCCAGGAACGCTTTGACTTCGTCGGGATAGAGGGCCAGGTTGACGGCATATTCGTAGGCATCAAAGTTTAAAATGTCCACCGACGTATCCATCAGGATCGACCAATCGGTGTTGCCACAGCAATGGACCATCTTGATGCCATGTATGGCAGCAAAGACGTGTTCTAACAGTTCGATGACCTGTTCGCGGCTCACTGCGACATAAGCGGAGCCAAAAGCTGACATATAGGGTTCGTCGACCGACATGATGGTCCGTACCGACGTGGCAGTTCCGTTGCCAGCCTGGCCCAGAACATCCTCCTGCCATCGTGCTTTGAGGGCAAGGTGCCTGGCAATGGCATCGGCCAGAACGTCGTCGTACAGCGTTGGCCGTCGATCCTGATCGAGAACGGTCAACCCCCAACTGACTGGCCCCGTGACCTGGCCTTTGACCAAGGCCGGTGCGTGCTCCAGATCGGCCAATTTATCCAGAAAGGTGTGTAGGCCCAAAGCGAAATCCGGTGTTGTTTCGCCGTAGGACAGATCCTGTTCCAGGTCAGCCAGATAAAGCGTTTCCAACTCGGGATCCAGATCCCGGGTACGATCCACCCACATCCGATCGGATTCGAGAACGACGCCGGGAAAACGCTCGCTGTATTGCGCGTACATGTTTTCCCGGAACGTGCGGCGTGGCAGCTGCGGCCAGCAGGGCATATCCGGACAATGCTCGAAAATGAGCCGGCAGGCCTCGTCGGGATCGGTGTGTGGCATGCTGCCAACAAGCACCATCTGTAATCTTGGAGAAAAGGGACGATCAGGCATGCCTTTATCCTTGCATCATCCGTTTCAAGCTGAGATCGAAGGGCGGGTAGGCAATACCGCGCTCGGTGATGATGCCGGTGAGATAGCGGTGAGGGGTGACGTCAAAAGCAATGTTGGCCACAGGCACACCTTCTGGGGCGATTCGCTGCCCGCGTATCACGGTCACTTCCTCAGGGTTGCGTTCTTCGATGGGGATCAGGTCGCCGTTTGCCAGGCTCATGTCGATCGTCGACGTCGGAGAAACGCAAAAACATGGGATGCCGTTCTCTTTGGCCACGACAGCCAGCTTGTACGAACCTACCTTGTTTGCCACGTCGCCGTTGGCGGCGACACGGTCCGCACCATACAGAACCACGTCGACGCGCCCCGTGCGCATCAACTGACCGGCAGCGTTATCGGCAATCAGCGTGCAGTCGATGTTGTCACGCATCAACTCCCAGGCGGTCAGCCGTGCTCCTTGCAGGCGAGGCCGGGTCTCGTCAACCCAGACGTGAATCTTTTTGCCGTGTTCGACGGCCGCCCGGACGACGCCGAGCACGGTGCCATAGTCGACGGTAGCGAGCGCGCCAGCGTTGCAGTGGGTGAGGATATTATCGCCATCGCGGATAACCTCCTGGCCAAAATTGCCCATAGTGCGGTTGACGGCCACGTCTTGATCGGCAATCGCCTGCGCTTCGGCTTCTAACGCAGCCCTGATGGACTGTACGCCGGTCAATGCCCGGTCGTGCGCCTTGCGCAGCATGCGCTCGATTGCCCAAAAGAGGTTGACGGCTGTGGGCCGGGTCACGCGCAGCTGCTCTGCGGCTTGTTCCAGGTCGCTCAGCAGCGTTTCACGTTCCTGTGCCTGGCTGACGTGTGCAGCCAGTGCCATGCCGAAAGCGGCCGTTGCGCCAATGGCTGGCGCGCCGCGCACATACATCTCGCGGATCGACCTTGCCACGCCTGCCACGTCGGTAAAGGTGACGATTTTGAATTCGGTCGGCAGCAAGCGTTGGTCGATCATTTTGACCGTACCGTTATCCCACTCTACTGTACGCATTTCGTCCCCCTGACAAAAAAAATCCTCTCACATGGAGAGGTTTACGAATACCAAGCCTCTCATCTTTCAGGGACAAGAGCTTTGCATGCCCATTCCCTGACGGAATTGGCACCGGGGCTGAATGAGAAACCGAGTAGCCTGATCACCCAACCACCTGACTACCCAATCACCCAATCTCTCAACCTGGTTGCCGGGGGGTCACCGGGCCGATCCCTCGCCCCCTCTGGATGGGAGTTCCAGAATGCACATATCACGTTGGATGGGCGCTATAGTAGCACAATCGGGAACTTTTGTCAAACGTTGCCGGCTTGATGCAGCAATTCTCAATATGAAAGCGGAAATCACTCCATACCGCGAATATGGCTCAAAGACCTGGCAAGATCGGCTGTAAATGGCCCGTT
>JAFGJF010000223.1 GCA_016929205.1 Anaerolineae bacterium | reverse complement strand
TCGCCCTGGAGACTGGTGTTATAGATGATGGCGAACTCGGTGACAGACAGCGGATCAGACAAATCGGCACCAACTACCTTGCCAAAGACGTCTCCGTCACTGTCCTCACGGGTATAGGCGATCAGGTACTGGTTGCGTGCAGCGTTGTAGGCCACGTCCGGCTGGTATCGATGCCTGTTGTCACCGGCATCGGCGATGCACACCGGCCCCGGTTCGAGGGACCAGTCATCGGCATTCACGCGCTGCGCCCAGATATCATACCAGCCGCCTGCCCCCTGCTCCTCGTCCCAGGTTACCAGGAACTCGTCGTCGGTGCCATTGTATGCTACGGCGGGGCGGCGCTGGTGGATGGTCTTTCCGCCAATGAGAAACCCGGTCTCTGTCTTTGTGCCATCTCCGTTGATGGGCTGTCCTATGATGTTATAGTCGGTATACGGCGGGAGGGATGGCTTTGAGTCTTGGGAGTAGACGACCAGGTACTTGTCGTGCAGGGGGCTGTAGGCCACGGCAGGCTGGCAGCTTGTGTATGTACTGTAATGTGCAACCTGGATGGCTCCGCCAATCTCGTAACCATCGCTGCCCACCCGCCGGGCATAGATGGCGATCTCGGAGGCATTGTGATCCTCCCACACGACCAGGTACTCGTCGCGGACGCTGTTGTAGACCACCGCAGAGGCCAGGTTGTCGACGTTATCGGATCGATAGGTTCTCCAGCCGCCGAGGATGGGACTTTGGACGGCTACCTGCGCCGACACCGTAGCTCCCGGCTTGACCAGCCCGATCCACAAAACGGCAAAGAGGATCGTCAGTAGCCCTGTACCCAGACCCAGGGCCAAAAATAGTGCAAACCAACGTGATTTTCTCGTCTTGACTCGCATCGTTTTCCTCCTGACATAATGCGCGGCGGCATGGGGCGAATCTAATCGTGGCCAGAATGCAAGGCTTCAAGAATTAACTGGCCGTGATTATGCAAGTCATCTGCTTGCAGCTCTTCCACCTCGATCCAGCGAGGCTTTTCCACTTCTCCGTCGTCTACCTGATCGTCCGCACATCGTCCGAGACTCTCTGATGACGATGGCTCGAAGCAACCAGGACTGCACGCCGGGGTCGGCGCGTATCTGTTGCAGCCGCATTTGAAGCGTTCGCTCGCCGATGGCGAGATCGTCTGGAATCTGAAAACCACCGATTTGTGCGGCGAGTACTCGGTTGCCTGCCAGCAGCGCTTCAAGCAACACAGACCCCATCGAGACCAGGTCGAGGCGGGGCGAGCGGATCACGTTCACGGTGTGTTTTTTCCTTTGCCTTCCAATCCTGTGTGCCCGTCAGACCCCTATCTATACCGAGCATACACATAATCGTCAAGTGCAATAGCACAAACCAGCTCTACTGACTGACCACATTCGAGAGCGCTGAAAAATCGTCCTTGTGACCGGCCAGATATGCACTCAAAGCAGGATCGGAACGGATCAACTCGACGACCTGCTGCCGGCGTGTTGCATCCAGAGAAACGACCTGGCTCAGATCGTCGAGCGCTTTACCATATTTTTCCAGGTGGGCATAGGCCAACGCGCGATCTCGATAGATAGCCGGGTTCTTGTATTTAACGGCATCTTTGCCGTACTGAACGACATCTTCGCCGTATTTTATTGCTTGATCGTATTGTGCGATAGCTTCTTCGTGTCTACCAGCCTTCGCCGTGGTTCGTCCCTTTAGCCAGAAATCAATCACCTCATGCAACCTAGAGCCGGTGTTGGTCACATCACGCATCGCTTTCAAGAGCTTGTTATGCTGTTCTGTATCTTCCAAATGTGTGTATAGTCCTCTAATCACCCCCTGCAAATCATCTCTGTCCACCTGCTCAGGCGAGGTCAAGTCGGTGAACAGGGCCAACTGCTGATCCGTATTCAAACCAAAAAACAACGCGCGGGCCTGGTCGGCATATTCTTTGTCCAGGCGAAACAGGCCAGCCAAGTTATTGATGCGCACGGCCGCGCTTTCGCTGCTGCCAAATCCTTCTATGTAGGTGCGGGCCTGGATTTCGTCCTTGCTCTGCTGGCGGGCGAGCAAGAAACCACCCATGATCAAAGCTAACAGCGCCACCGCGACCGAGATTACGGCCACCCGCGCGGCGGTCACTTTGGGCATCGCCAACCTGACCCAGTCCGTGTTAAAGAACGTTTCATAGATGTGGTTGCGCACGCACAGCATCCCTTGCGGGGAAACCTTGATCAACCCGGTCAGCTTGAGCTGGCTCTTGGCCGGGTCGCGTTCATCGTCGGCCACCTGCCTGCCGCTCAGCACCTGACGGTAGATGCGCAGCATCTTTTCGCGGTCGGCGCTGTGGCGGATGCGGTCGCCGATGTACTGCAAATTGCTTTCCTTGCGCGCCTCGTCGGAGAAAAAGAGGCGCTCGACCACCCTATCAGTGCGCTCCTCTGTCCATGCTCCATCGTTTTCGGCGGCGACGGCGGCGCATACTTTTTGAGTCAGGTACGGGTGACCGCCCGTCCAGTGCAATATCCGCCGGAGCACGGCTTCGGCCCGCTCGCCAGCCGCCGCTTGCAGGCCAGGCAGCAGCGTTCGCGCCTCTTCCCAGGTGAAATCGGTCAGGTCAACCGATGTGCCGATGTTGTACGGCGTGCGAGAGCGATCCTTGATCAGGTCGGCCGGGCGGGCCACGCCGAGCAGGACAAAGGT
>JAFGJF010000222.1 GCA_016929205.1 Anaerolineae bacterium | reverse complement strand
GTCCCCAGATCGCATTGACGACGTTGAGACGAAAGCCCTGGCCGTCCTTGCCTTGTGCTCCCTCGCCCCGGCTGTTGAGCGCCAGATCGAGCGCGTTAAACGTCGGGTGCAACTGCTTTTGCGACAGGGTAAAATGCATCACCTCGGCCATCTGACGCGCGGTCTCGTTGCGCGCGCCGGCATAGGTCATGGCCAGCGCCACCGAGATGCTGTACGGCGAGTAAAACAGGTTGCCGTCTTGGGACTTGAGAACGCGGTAGAGATCGAGCGCAAAGGCCTGGTTGTCATGGACCAACTGCGCCGTATCCGCATCGGTGACGGAAGGCGAAACGATGCGCGGCTTGTCGGACTGCACCTCTTGCGCGGCAGAAACGGGCGCGCAGGCAACCAGACCCACCAACGCCGCCAAAACCAGACACAAATAGACTATCTTGTTCATCTTGAACTCCCTTCTTTTGGAACCCTGCACGAAACCATTGTGCTGTAGACGCGCAGAAAGAGCGAATGGTTCCGCTCTTGGAATCTATCCTGAAATTCGCTCAAAGCCCCGTCTCGGGGCGGTTTTCGCCCCCGGGGACGGCGACGAGAGCAACTCTAGGATAGGCGCTTGTTGTGTATCGCTCAACTTGTTTTCTATCACTATCTACGCTATAATGCGTATGTCTTGAGTTTCAGAGGAGGTAAAATGTCCCCCCTGACCGCACTGACTTCGCTGGTCGATTTTATGGCTCTGGCCGTGTCCCTGTGGCTGGGCCTCTATATCGTCACCCGCAGCCCACGCAGCCGGGTCTCCTGGCTGGCCGGCTTGACCCTGTGGTCGCTGGCTGGCTACTTTTTGGACAGCTTTTTGCACCTCAACCCGCCGCCTACGCGCGCGCTCGATTGGTGGACCGGGTGGAGCATTTTTTTCACCGCTCCCTTGTGGCTGCACCTGGCCACATTTTTGCTGCCCCAATCGAAACCCTGGCAGCGCATCCTGCCCTGGCTGGCCCACGGCCTGGCTGTCACCTTGCTGCTGATCGAGTTGACTTCGGGGCGCGTGTTGGGCACGCTGACGGACAGGCCGTTCATCTATGCCACCGCGCAGCGCCCCGGCCCGCTGTACCTCTGGCTGTGCGCGCTGCTCATCCTCCCCCCAACCCTGGCGGCGCTTTACTTGCTGTGGGGTAAAAGCCAATGCGCCCGCCGTGCCCTGCGCGATCGATTCGATGCACTGTGGAGTGCGACGGTGCTGGCCACGGCCGCCACCGCTTACTTGACGATGACCGTCTGGTTTCGGCTCGACGTGCCGCTGCTGTGGGGACATGTGGTAATGGCCGCGGCCCTGGTTATGCTCGGCTACGGCGTCGCCCGTTACAACGCGTTGATCGAAGGCCGCGCCAGCCGGGCCGACTTTGGCTATTCGACCCTGGCTATGGCCGTTGTTGGCGGGTTGTATGTGCTGGTGGTTTACCTGTCATACCTCGCCTTTGACATTCCCTTCTCGGTATTCGTCTTTGTGCTGATCCTGGTCATCCTCTCGCACTCGCTGTACGAGTGGGGCAGCATCAGCCTGGAGCGATTTTTTTATCGACGACAATATTTAGAACTTAAATCTAATCTGCGTGCATTCGCCCGCGAGGCAATAGGGCGCGATTTTGGCGAGCAAATGCAGCCAGTGCTGGATGTGCTGTGTCGAACGTTCGGCTGTGCCTGGGGCTGGATCGGCGTCCGGCAGGCCGATCGATGGATTCATGCCGCATCTTACCCGCTCGGATACCCCTCGCCATCTCTGACCTCGGATCTGCTCACCAACGAGATCGTCCTGCTGGATGGGCAGGCGATCGTCCCGCTGTACACGCAGGACGAGCAGGTGGGGGCGATCGTCCTCGGCGAGCGGGCACGCGGCGAGGCTTACACCGAAGACGACCTGGATGTGCTCGACACACTGGCCGATCAACTGGCCGGCGTGGTGTATGCTGCACGGCAGCAGGTCGCCTCTGTGGCACAGATCGACGCCCTGGTCGGCGAATTCCGTGCGCGCGAAAAAACTTTGCAGGCCGAATTGCAGAACATGCTTGACAGCGAGCGTGCGCCATCCATCCCGGATGACAGCGCGCAGATGCGCCAGCTTGTCGAAGATGCGCTGCGCCATCTGTACGATTATGCTTACCTGGGCGAGCACGCGTTGGCCCGGTTGGAGGTCATCAGACCCTATCTCGGCGATCGCGCCACCACAATCACCCACCTGGATCGCGGCCGCGCCCTCAGCCAGATGTTGGTCGACGTGATCGACCGGCTGCATCCCCCTGGCGCGCAGCCACGCGAGCTGACCCGCGAGTGGATCCAGTACACCATCTTGCACGACGCCTATGTGCAGGGTGAATTGAACCGCGACATTATGTCCAAGCTCTACATCAGCGAAAGCGGCTTTAATCGCGCCCGGCGCCGGGCCGTGCGCGGCGTTGCCCAGGCCGTCGCAGAGATGGAACACGCCGCCCAAACCCCAACATAACAAAGCTGGCAGTTTTTGACACCCCGTGACCTTGTTTTGAACGTCTCCTTGTGATACTGTTTAGTCAGAACCAGACGCATTTATCATCTGTTTGAGAGGAGACACAATGAACATCATTCGTTGGATAGGTCGCATCCTGAGCGTGCTCAGCGCGGCGTTTATCCTCACTTTTTTCTTCGGCGAGGCCGATTTCAGCCAGCCGCTCCAACTCGGTGTCTGCGACATCATCATGTTGATCTTTTTTCCCATCGGCGTGACCGCGGGCAACATCCTCGGCTGGTGGAAGGAAAGTTGGGGCGCGCTGGCAACCGCGATCAGCCTGGCGCTCTTTTACCTGGCCGATTTGGTACTCTCGAGCACTTGGCCCAGCGGACCCTTTTTCGCTCTGCTCGCTTCGCCAGCCTGTTTTTACGGCCTGTATTGGCTCTTGTCCGGGCGCAAGCCATCGAAAACCAAAGAGAACTTGAATGCAGCATCGTAAGAGATTGGGGCAGCGGGCAGGTCTTGTCCTGCTGGTTCTGGCAGCCGGCCTGTTTTCAGCGGGCTGGTGGTCGATCAACGAGACGCGCCGGGGCCAGGCCGTGTTCAGCATACTGGAACACACCACAGAACGATGGTGGGCATCAGTCTGGGGACAGGACTTGACGCGCAAGGGGCAGATCAGCGGCACTGTGCGCGACATCGAGGGACACCCGCTGACGGGAGCGACGGTGGTGGTCAGCACGCAATGGGGACGAACGTTCAGCGCGCAAACTGATGAGCAGGGGCAGTACCAAATCGACAGCGTCCCGGTAGGCTGGACTGTGCCCGCAGCGACTGCCTGCGGCTACCAGGTTAACACCTATGCCGCGCCGCTCTGGGCAATGACCGACGCAGTGCGCGTCCGTCCGGGCCAAACCACGCCCGGCATCGACTTTTGTCTCACACCGCTCGTGCAGCCCTCACTGCCCGAACAGATCGAGCACGGCTCGCCAGAGTTGGTCGACCACGATTACCCCCACTCGACCCAGGCTCGACGCACCCTCGTCACTTTTGAGCGGAACGGGTTCACCGTCAATGCCTACATCTATGAGCCGGCCAACACCGATCGAACCGACTTGCCCGGCCTGATCGCCGCCTATCCCGGCCTGCCGCTCGATTGGGAGCCGGCGTCGATGGCCTTTGTCGCCCAGGGCTACGTGGTGCTGGGTATCGGCCCGGTGAGCATGCGCGAGATGGACATCACCCCCGACACCGAAGACCTGATCGTGGCGATGACCTTGTTCGGGCAGGGCGAACTGTCTGCACGGGTCGACACGGAGCGCATCGTGGCCCTGGGGGGCAGTTTTTCATCGCTGGCCCTGCTGCGCGCCCTGCCGCACGTGGACGATGTGCGCGGTGTGGTGCTGCTCGGTGGGCTGACCGACGCGTACCGGCTGCGCTACGACGTGTACACCACCGACTATCGCGGGCACACCGAGTTTCCACACCTGGAACGGGTATTGTGGGGACTGGGCCATCCCGACCGCGCGCCCACCCTGTACCTGGAAAATTCGCCCGTTTTCGCGGTGCAAGGCCTGCCGCCGCTGTGCCTGATCCACGGCACGGGCGATGGGGTGATCCCGCACACGCAAAGCGAATTGCTCGCCCAGGCGCTTGACGATGCCGGGCTGCCCTACGAACTGGACATCTATGAGGGCACGGGACATTATCCCGGCATTTACGCGCCCGATCCTGACACCGAAGCGATGTATTATCAAATGCTGCGCTTTTTCCAGGATATGCTTGCTAAACGATGATCAATGTAACAGCCACACCACCTCGCCCGTCTCCGCCGAACGCATCGCCGCATCATAGACGCGCATCAATTGGAGAATCTGCTCCGGCTTGACGATCAACTCCGTGCCTTTGTTCAGCACATCCGAGATGTTTTGATAGTACGACTTCCAACTGCCGCGCACGCTGGGGATCACCCGCTCTTCCATCTCACCGCTGATTTGGGTGCGCACGCGTGCATAGTTGGCCGGGTCTTCTTCCGCCTCGTCGATGCGCCCCTCGCGCAGCGGCCCTTCCTGTGGATCGAGGCCGTATTTGACCAGCCCGCCGAGCGCGCCCAAGACCAGCCAGCGCGGTTTGTCCACCGCCCCCAGGTTGCCAATCTCAATCTGGTAGAGGACGTCGTTGGCAAAGCGCAGGAGCAGCTTGGCATAGTTGCCGATGTCGGTGTCCCACGTATCGCGGTACTTGATCTCACAGAACACGCTCTGCACCGGGGCAGGCACCAACTGCAACGCCTGGTCGACAAAGTGAGCGGGCCAGTCGTAGAGGATGCCGCCGCTCTGCGTCTTGCTGCCTCGCCAGCCGTGCGGCGGTCGGTAGCTCAAGATGCCCGCATCGAAATAGTACGGCTCGCCGATCAGACCGTCCGCGATCACCTTTTTCACCGTCAGGTAATCCCAGTCCCAGCGGCGGTTGTGAAAGACTGAGAGCATCGTCCCGTTGCGATCCCGCGCGGCGATCATCGCTTCGGCTTCGGCGGCATTCATAGCCATAATCTTGTCGACCACGACGTGTTTGCCCGCATCCATCGCCCGCATGGTCAGATCGCGGTGGGTGTTGTGCGGCGTAGCAAAAATCACCAGATCGACGGCCGGATCGCCCAGCACATCGTCCAGATTGGGGTAAATTTTGACCTGCGGGTGATCGGCGGTGGCGGCGGCCTGCCGGTCGGGATTGCGTGTCGAGATGGCATAAAGGTTCAATCCTTCGGCCAGACCGACCAGATAGACGTGAAAGTGTTTTCCGGCATAGCCATAGCCGACAACGGCAACATTGATCATAAGAATTTCTCCTTGTTATTGTGTGATCGGACCCTAAAGGTTTCGGAAACCTTTAGGGTCTTTTCTATGCCGGCCAGAGTTGCAAACCGCCGTCGACGCGCAACACCTGTCCGTTGACAAAAGATGAACCCTCAGTAACCAGAAATTCGACCGCGTGCGCCACCTCGATCGGTTGGCCGTAGCGATCCAACGTGCCGTCGGCAATCTGCATTTTTTCGTCGACAGGACGGCTGGCCAAAAAACGCGGCGTGACCGTCGGGCCGGGAGCGATGACATTGACGTGCACGTTGTGCGGACGCAGCATCGCTGCCAGACAGCGCGAATACTCGTGCACGGCAGCTTTAGCCGCGCCGTAAATCGCTTCCTCGGGGTGCCCAAACAGCCCCGAAATGCTGCCGATGTTGACGATATGCCCTGCCTTGCGCGCTATCATCTCCGGCGCGACCTCGCGACAGCAGAGGATGCAGGTCATCAGGTTGCGGTCGAGCACGATGCGGATGTCCTGCACCGAGATGTGCAGCGGGTCGTTGCCGAGCGGCTTGCCCGCGTTTGCGCCCATCGCCCCCTGCGCGCCGATGTCACCGCCCGCGCAATTGACCAGAATGTCGATCTGACCCCAGCAGGCGCGGATTTCGTCGGCGCAGCGCTTGACCGTGACCTCGTCGGTCAGATCGCCGACCACGCTTATCAACTCGCCGCCGGTCTCCTCACGCATGGTCTGGACGACACTTTGCAGCGAGTCGGCTTCGCCAAAGGCGCGCGTCGAAGTGGGACTGGTGCCGTGTACGGCCACCCGCACGCCGAGGGCAGCCAGGTGCGCCGCCGCCACCCGCCCGATGCCGCGCGACGACCCCGTGACCCAGGCAATCTTGCCGTGTAGACGTTTTTCGCCCATCATTCGTCTCCTTCGAGCGCATAATCAAGCGCAGTGCCAAAACGATCGCGCATGAACAGCTCCATGCGAGGTTTGCGCGGGCGCGCATCGGGCGCGACGTCGGGCACGCCTACCGGGGTCAGGCAAATGATCCCATACTCCTCTGGGATGCCGAGCACCTGCTTGACCTGTGCTTCGTCGTATGCGCCGATCCAGCAAGTGCCGTAACCCAGGCTGGTCGCAGCCAGAACGGCGTGATCGAGGACGATCGCGCCGTTTACCTTGCCCTCGCCGGGCAGCGTCACCAGGCACAAAATGATCGCCGCGTCAGCCATCCAGGTTTGGCCGTTACAGGCCTGGGCGGTCTGCTGGCGCAGGTCGGGATCGGCCACGACGACCAGATGCCATTTCTGGCGATTGCCGCCGGTCGGGGCGCGGCGTGCCGCTTCGAGGATCAGGTGCAGGTCAAGGTCGGGGATCGGATCGGGTTTGTACTTGCGCACGCTCCGCCGACGCCACATCGTTTGCAGGGTTTCGTTCATCGTTTTAGCTCCTTTGTTCACCAAAAAAAGGGGGTGTATATTCCTGTGTGCGGCTTTGTCGCGCACAAAAATACACCTCCAGGTTTTCTTAACCCATGCGACATTGCCTGGGGAGAGACAACTTGCAAAAAATGTAAAACCAGTGAAATTTAGCGCAGAGGATAACGCGGCGACAGGTCTTCGATCAGGCGCACATTCTGCTCGAGCTGGGCTAGGCTGCTGGTGCCGATGGCCAGCGCATGAACGGTGCCCAGTCCCAGCACGTACTCGATCGCCTTGCGCGGATCGTGGGCCAGGCTGCCGCAGCCGAGCACCTTCATCCCATACACCGCCTTGCCGGCGACGTACAACTGCTCGATCACCGGCACCACGCGCGCCGGTTTGGCATCCATGTTGACCCCGTCATAGTTGATCCGCACCAGCACCACGTCGATCCAGGGGGCTTCGACGGCGGTGCGCAGCACGCCCAGGTCATGGCAAGAGATGCCTACCGCACGCACTTTGCCCGCGGCCTGCGCCCGAAGGAGCGCTTCTGCCGCTCCGGCATAGCGAGTGGGCCAATCAGCGTGGCTGAGAAAGTGCATCAGTACGATGTCGAGCACATCGATATTCAACTCGCGCCGAAAGCGCTCGATATCGCGCGTCATCTGATCTGCCTTGCGCGACATCGTCTTGGTAGCAATCACCACCCGCTCGCGGGGCACCGTTTCCAGCGCGCGGGCAACGTGAGGGTGCGATCCGTAGCCGTCGGCGGCGTCCCAGAAAGTGACGCCCAGATCGTACGCGCGCCGCAGCAGGTTGGCCAATCCATCCACGCCGAGCGCGGTCTGCTGCGAACGACCGCCAAAGCCGTGCGTGCCGGTGCCCACCGCGAGACGTGATACGCGCAGCCCGGTGCGGCCAAATTCAATCGAGTCCATCCGATCACCTCCAAGGTGAATCTACATTGAGGGAAAACAGATACAAGATACACCGGGCGGGGTCAGTTGTCAAATCGAGAGCGATACAGTTTATGATCTCGACCTTGGTTGAATCTCCCGGAGAACACGCCTCCCGAAATCAAGTTTGCACTCTACACGACGCAATGATACAATACAAGTCATGAGTTGACCTTTTCGCGTCGGAATGAAGGCCCGCCAGGGTTGTCTCGGCACAATCAATTTCAGATATGGACATAATCTGAAAACGATACTGCCAGAATCAAGCACAGATAAAAGATGTCAATGGACAATCTAGATAAATACACAGAATTCTATATTAAATGTCCCGTAAAACCGGCCCGACGATTCCATTCCTTTGCCATTATCGCCGCCTATGCTCTGGCGTTGGGTGGAGTCAGCCTGATGATCCTGTCTTTGCACCTGCCGGACAGTTTGCTGATGCTTTTTCTGGTGCCGGTCGTCATCGCTCCGCTGCTCGGATATGGCCGCTCAGTCTATCTGCCGCAAACCATCCTGTTGATCATAGCTGCGGTCGGCGTCACTTCTATCGTTTCCCAAGACTTTGCTGCTTCGTTGAGAACAATTTTTTTCGCCCTGCTCAGTGGAATCGGGATGGCTGAAATCACGCGCTATCTGACCCGGCTGCGCCGCGCCGCCGAGCAGGCGCTCCGGGCAAGCCAGGAAGCAGCACGGGCCAGCGAGGAAAAACTCGCCAAAGTGTTTCAGTCCAGCCCGGCTTCGATCACACTCATCCGTTTCCGCGATGGGCTTTACAATGACGTAAACGAGAGCCAATTGCGTATAACCGGATATCGCCGGGAAGAGATAGTGGGACATACGACCGCAGAGTTGAGGATTTTTGCCGACGTCCAGGAATTGCAGGCGTTCGACCGGACATTGTTGGCCGAAGGCCGAGTACGAGATATGGAGTGCCATTTTCGGATCAAATCCGGTGAGATCCGTCTGGGTCGGATTTCCGCTGAGACGATCAAACTCGATGATGAAACCTACGTACTCGCCGTGGTCGAGGATATCACCGAGCACAAGCGCACCCAAGAGAGAAACGATCACCTTACCACCGTGTTGCGCGCCATCCGCAACGTCAACCAGTTGATCACCCACGAACGCGACCGAGACCGGTTGATCCAGGGCGCTTGCGAGAGCTTGGTCCAAGCACGCGGGTATCTGTATGCCAGTTTGGTACTTGTCAATCAAAAAGGCGAGCCACACACAATTGCCGAAGCGGGACAAGAAGCCTACGCTCTGTCCGGTCTGATGAACCAAGCCAAACTGCCGAACTGCATCGAGCAGGCTTTGAGCCAATCCGATCCGGTGGTAGTCAACGCGCCTTTTGATCTGTGCGTCGGGTGTCTCTGGTTGCCGGAAAATAAGGACACCGGAACGTTATCCGTTCGACTGGACTACGAAGGCCAGGCATTAGGTGTGCTGTCGGTATCTCTGCCGGCCCACCTCACTACAGATGCCGAAGAGCAGGAGCTGTTTCAAGAAGTTGCCGGTGACATTGCCTTTGCCTTGCACAGCATCGAACAGGAACAAAAGCGCCGTGAAGCCGAAGAGACATTGCGCCAGGAGCGCAACTTGCTGCGCACGCTCATCGATCTACTTCCAGACGGCGTCTTTGCCAAAGATATGTTCGGCCGCAAGGTGCTGGCCAACCGTGTCGACCTGATGTATATGGGCCTGCAAAATGAATCTGAGGCATTAGGCAAGACGGATTTTGACACTTTTCCGCCAGAGATCGCAACCAATTTTTGGGCCGACGATCAACAGGTTCTGCAGACCGGCCAGCCGGTGATCAACCACCAAGATCGCATCATTGTCGACGATCAGGAGAGATGGATTCTGACCTCCAAAGTGCCGCTATGCGACAGCACCGGTCAGATCATTGGTCTGGTGGGGGTTGGGCATGATATTACCGATTACAGATGTGCAGAACTGGAAAAGGCCAAACTCCAGGAACAACTGCTCCAGTCGCAAAAGATGGAAGCCATCGGCCGCTTGGCCGGGGGCATCGCCCACGATTTTAACAATCACCTGACGGCGATCAATGGCTATACAGAACTGCTGCTCGATGAACTACCGCCCGACCACCCCTTCCGCGCGGACCTCGAAGAGATTCGCAAGGCCGCCGCGCGATCCGCGTCGCTGACCCGGCAGCTCCTGGCTTTCAGCCGGCGTCAGATTTTGCAGCTGCAACCGCTGAACTTGAACGAGGTCGTTGCCGATATGGAGAATATGCTGCGCCGTTTGATCGGCGAAGCCATCGACCTGCAACTCAATCTATCCCCTGTGACCGGTACAATCCTGGCCGATCAGCATCAAATTGAGCAGGTGATCCTCAACCTGGTGGTCAATGCCTATGATGCGATGCCCGATGGCGGCAGATTGATCGTGCGCACGTCGTATTCCCAAGTAGACGCAGAGCAAACCGAAACGAACTGGTCGATGCTGCCAGGCTCATACGTGACGCTGTCGGTGATCGACAATGGCATCGGGATGGATGAAGAAACGCAATCGCACCTCTTTGAGCCGTTCTTCACCACCAAACCCAAGGGTGAAGGCACCGGCCTGGGCTTGGCTACGGCCTATGGCATCGTCAAACAGAGCAATGGCTATATCCTGGCCGCAAGTGAGTTGGGCAAAGGTTCAACCTTTACGATCTATGTGCCGCAGATCGAATCGACGAGCCAACCGGATCAGGCCCAGGTTCGAAATCAGCAACACCTGAAAGGCTCGGAAACGATCTTGCTGGTAGAGGATGAAAACATAGTGCGCACGCTGGCCCATCGCGTACTGGAAGGACGAGGATACACGATACTCGAAGCAAGCAACGGAGTTGAAGCGCTTGCTCTCTTGGAACGATACCAGGACAAGATTCACCTCATTCTCACCGACGTGATTATGCCCGGCGGCCTTAACGGGCACGCGCTGGTCGAGCAAGTGCTCAGCCAGCGACCCGAGATCAAAGTCTTGTACATGTCGGGCTACACCGACGACGCCATCGTGCACCACGGCGTGCTGGATCCCCAAGTGAACCTGATCGCCAAGCCATTCAGGGTCGATGACCTGACACGCCAAGTGCGCGAGGTGCTGGATGAGGCATAAAAGCCCTCGTTTCGGCTCATCAACCCAACAGAAAATAATAGATTATGTTCGATCCTGTTTCCACTGCGAGTCCAAATGAGCGAAGAACAGACCTATCGAGATATCTTTGAATCTGTTAGCGACGGGTTGATCGTCCACAATGTGGAGACCGGCCACGTGGTCGAAGCCAATCCCACGGCGGGCGCGATGCATGGGTATGCGCGTCAAGAACTCATTGGCCTGCCGCTAACCACTTGTATTCATCCCGACAGCCAGGCCCTGTTCAGCGAGTATGTGCAGGCGCTTCAGTCTGGCGGTGTGTTCCAACCGCTGCTGGTTCATGTGCGTCGGGACGGCTCGCCTTTCTACGTCGAGTGGCGAGGGACGGCACACATCTACCAGGGACGGCCGTGCCTTTTGAGCGTCATTCGTGATGTCAGCGAGCGGGTTCAGACCGAGCGGTTGCTCCAGCAGCGGGTGGAGGCTCATACGCGCGAGCAGCTCACATTGCTCGAAATCTCCCAGACGTTGGCCTCGGCACTCGAACTCAAGCCGGGTTTGATCCTCGACCAACTGCGGGTCATCATCGAATATACCCATGCCGGGCTTTTTGCGCTGGAAGACTCGGCCCTGGTTGCTCTGGCTGCGCGCGGGCCGCAGTGGCTGGAACAGGCTGCTCCTTTTCACGTCCGGCTGAACGGCCCAGGAACGCTGAAGACGCTGTTCAACGAGCACCGGCCGATCCGAATCGCCGATGTGTGGAGCGCCGATCCGGCAGCACAGTTTCTCCGGTCGCTCCTGAAGGACCAGTCGGCTGTCCTGTTGGAAGGTGTGCGATCGTGGATGTGGGTGCCCCTGGCGGTCAAGGGCCGCATCCTGGGCGGTG
>JAFGJF010000221.1 GCA_016929205.1 Anaerolineae bacterium | reverse complement strand
GGTATCTCGTGCCGAGCGGGCCGTTTGGGAACGCCTGGGCGTTCGATCGGCACTCTTGTTACCGCTGGCCGATGCTCAAGATACACTGATTGGTCTGCTGGCAATTGCCTCGTCGACGGGCCACCGTCTAAAGCAAGAAGCCTGGCATACACAGTTGTTCGGGCCACAGGTGGCTCTGGCCCTTGAAAATTTGCGCCTGGTCCAAGGAGCACGCCAGGCAGCCGTCCTCGACGAGCGCCAGCGCCTGGCACGTGAGATCCACGATACCCTGGCTCAAGACTTTACCAGCATCGTGATGCACCTTGAAGCAGCCGAACAGGCGTTAACCGGTGAGGAAACCCCCGCCGGACAGCACATCGATCAGGCCAAAAGGATGGCCAGAGAAGGGCTCGGGCAGGCGCGCAAGTTGGTCTGGGCACTGCGGCCGGACATTCTGGAAGGTACCACCCTCTCTGCCGCCCTGGAACGTCTTGCCAGCCAATGGGAAACGGACAGCGCCATACCCATTAGCGTCATCACCACCGGCACGGCTTGCCCGCTGCCCCCTGATACGCAGGTCACGCTGCTGCGTACGATGCAAGAAGCGCTGAGCAACGTGCACAAGCACGCCCGGGCCGGACAGGTCACGGTAACCCTGTCTTATATGAACGATATGGTTGTGCTTGATGTGCAGGACGATGGGCAGGGATTCGATCTGCAATGGGCGCCAGGATGTCCCGTGACATCGGATGCCGGCGGCTTTGGCCTGACTGCGATGCGCGAGCGCGTCGAACAGTTGGGTGGTACGTTGTTTATCGAGAGCGCGCCTGGTGAGGGGACAACCGTCGTCGTCGAGATCCCCTTACGAGGTGAGATATGAACAAGCCGGAGAAGGTATGGAGCAGCGTATGGCACGCGTTCGCCTGATCATTGCCGACGATCACCCCATCGTGCGTGCCGGCCTGCAAGGGATGTTGGCCGGGCAGCCCGACCTCGACCTGGTTGGCGAGGCGAGCACGGGCGCGGAGGCGGTGCGCCTGACCGCCCAATTGCGCCCCGATGTGGTCCTGATGGACTTGCGGATGCCGGGTATGGATGGCGTGACGGCGATTGAGCAGATACAGGCGCAATTTCCGCGAATCCCCATCCTGGTGCTCACCACGTATGACACCGACGCCGACATCTTGCGCGCAATCGAGGCCGGCGCCACGGGCTACCTGCTCAAGGATGCGCCCCGCGAGGCGCTGTTTCAGGCCATCCGTGCCGCCGCCAGGGGAGAATCGGTCCTGTCGCCCGCGGTGACCACGCGTTTGCTGGGCCAGATGCGCGCCCCGGCAGAAGAGACGCTCAGCATTCGCGAAATCAAAGTCCTCTCTTGCGTCGCCCGTGGTGCGAGCAACAAAAAGATCGCGCGTCAGCTCCATATCAGTGAGGCCACGGTCAAGACACACCTCATCCACATCTTTGGCAAGCTCGGTGTATCCGATTGCACAGAAGCGGTGACCACGGCACTTCAGCGCGGCATCTTGCGCCTGGAAAGCTGAAAACATTTGATGAGTTAAAGACTTGGAGGAAACAATGTCAGACGCCAATTTCGCAACAGTCAGAACCGCAGTCATACAAGATGTGATCCAACTAACCAGGGAAAAATACGTCTACCCACAAATCGGAAACGAGATTGCTGCCCGAATCCAAGCCAAGCTGGAAGATGGGGGATACGACGATCTGGCCGATGGACAAGCGCTTGCCATCCAGTTGACCTCTGATTTGCGATCGTTCTCGAACGATCACCATTGGAGCGTGGTCTACGATCCCAGGGGGGCAGCAGGGCAGGTCGATCCCGAGAACGAAGCGGACAATGACCGTTTGGCGCGCTATCTGGCCATGGCCCGGAAAACCAACTTTGGATTTGAGCGTGTTGAGCGGTTGAAAGGCAATGTCGGTTATATTGACCTGCGCCGGTTCGATCCCAGCGAGCATGCCGGAGAGACCGCGGTGGCGGCGATGAATTTTGTCGCCAACTGTGACGCGCTGATCTTCGACTTGCGCAAGAACCACGGCGGGTATCCCAGCATGGTGCAGTTGATCACCAGCTATTTGGTCGATCCCGAACCACGCCATATCAACACCTTTTACTACCGTCCCACAGATGATACACAGCAATTTTGGACATTTCCCCACGTCCCTGGCAAGCGCCGGCCTGACATCCCCGTTTACGTGCTTGTCAGTCACGAGACGGGCTCCGGGGCAGAGGAATTTGCCTACAATTTGAAACACATGGAACGGGCGACGCTGATCGGAGAAACCACCGTCGGCGCTGCGCACCCGGTGACCAAGGAGGTCGTGCAACGCGTTTTTGATGTCCGCTTGCCCTACGGGCGGCCGATCAACCCAATAACCGGGTCAAATTGGGAAAGGACGGGCGTGGAACCGCACATTGCGGTCCCGGCACAAGATGCACTCAAGACGGCCCATCTTTTAGCTGTGGAACATCTCGCTGAAAACTGCCAGGATGAAAACGACCGGCACGCGTTGGCCTGGGCAGAAGAAATCATCAAAAGTGAGTATTCCCCAATTGTATTGGAACAGGCCGATCTCGCTCGTTGCACGGGGCAATTCGACAAGCACAGATTTACCATCGAGAATGGAGATCTGGTCTATGGCCATCAGGATATTCCGGCATCCTGGAAGCTCGTCCCGATGACCAAAACCCGGTTCCGGCTGGATGAAGATATAAAATTCGAATTCAGTGTTCAGGATGGCAAGGCAACTTCCGTCAAGATCACCTATCTTGATGGGCGTCCGGAGGTTGTGACGAACAGGACAGGATAGAACAACAACCCTATCAGACGCCAGCTCATCCGGCGTATAGTCGACCATAGCAGCCGCGCGTTTGCCGGGACAGATGCATGGTCTGAAGGAACGTGACCAGGCTCACTTGTCGGCTGCGGCTACATCCTCTCCCTTGACATAGCGATCAAAGAACTGGATCGACAGTTGCAGCGCCGTACTCAAGTTGTTTGCGATGTTGTGGTTGTCGTCTTTATAGGTATACAATTCGACCGGCTTGCCGACCTCTTGGATCTGTGTATACAGCGACTCGGAATACTCAATCGGCACACTTGTATCAGCTGTCCCGTGATGAAGTTGAACCGGGCCCGACAGATCGGCCAGGTAGGCATTCGGTGAAATGGAACGCCAAAAGGCCGGGTTTTCTTCTGGCGAGCCGTACGTGTCCAGCAGCTCTTGCCGCCATCGCCTGCGCGAGTCGTTTGGGTCAGGTATCCACGTTGGATCGGGTGTCGGCGTTTCCTCAATCCGGCGTCGCCAGCGCTCGAGGATGTCTGTATAAGAGCCGACCACCCCGGCCCAGATCACGCCGGCCTTGATATCATCGGTCACGACCATCGCCCACAAAGTGATGCTGCCGCC
>JAFGJF010000220.1 GCA_016929205.1 Anaerolineae bacterium | reverse complement strand
GTGCACGAGTTTGTCGACGCCGTCGCCCACGGGCGCACCCCGGTGATCAACGTCTGGCAGGCCGTGCGTTATATGGCGGCTGGCGTCATGGCCCACCAGTCGGCGCTGCGCGACGGCGAGATCCTGGAGGTGCCTGATTGGGGGAACGCGTTGGCATAAAGAGAGATAGACCATGATGACCCGACGACGGAGGTTAATGGCGACGCTGCGCGGCGAAACGGTTGATCGCCCTGCGGTCAGTTTTTACGAGATCGGCGGCTGGCAGCCCGATCCGGACGATCCGGACCCGTTCAACGTCTACAATGCACCCGATTGGCGCCCGCTGCTTCAGCTGGCCGAGGAGGAGACGGATCTGATCCGGATGTGCCAGCCGGGCATTAAACCTGCGCCCGGTAACTGCCGCGACGCGTTTTTCAAGACAGAAACGAACATGGTGGGCCGGTCGCGGTTTACGCGCCAGACGCTGACCGTGGCTGGACGGACGCTGACCTCTTTAACCCGCCGCGATCCCGACGTGGCGACGACGTGGACAGTGGAACATTTGCTCAAGGGCGTCGATGACATAGAGGCCTATCTGCAGCTTCCCGATCAGGTTTTCGCCTCCGAGTACGATGTGAGGCCGCTGGTTGAGCAAGAGGCCGCGTTGGGGGATGCGGGCATTGTTATGGTCGACGTGGGCGATCCGATCTGCGCGGTGGCTTCGTTGTTCTCGATGTCGGATTACACGATCATCGCCTTTAGCGAGCCCAGGCTCTTTCACCGGCTGCTGGAGCAGCAGGCACGGGCCCTGTATCCGATGGTCGAGCGGGTGGCCGGGGCTTTTCCGGGCCATCTGTGGCGAATCTGTGGGGCAGAATATGCCTCCGAGCCTTACCTCCCTCCCCGCCTGTTCGATGAATACGTTGTTCGTTATACCAGGCCGATGGTCGATACGATCCAGAAATACGGCGGGTTCGCGCGCATTCATTGCCATGGCCGGTTGAAGCGTATTTTGCCCTATATTGCCGGCATGGCGGCTGCTGCGCTGGATCCGATCGAACCGCCGCCGCAGGGCGACGTGCAGCTTTTGGACGTGCGCCGTGAGTATGGGCAAGAGATGGTTCTGTTTGGCAATATCGAGGCCTCCGAGATCGAGATGCTGCCGCCGGCGGCATTTGAAAAGCGGGTGGCGCAGGCGATCCGCGAGGGTACGGCAGGGACAGGGCGGGGATTTGTCTTGCTGCCTTCGGCCTGCCCGTACGGACGGCAGATTCCGGCGCAGGTGATGGCCAATTATGAGACGATGATCCGGTTGGTAAAGGGAGAGTTTGGATGAGAGAATACCGTGTTGGGATCATTGGCTTTGGGTTTATCGGCAAGGTGCACGTCTACGGGCATTTGAACTTGCCCTTGTTCTACGATCCTGTGCCCTGCAAGACTGTGATCACCCATATCTGTACCAGCCACCAGGAGACGGCGGAAAAGGGGCGGACGCAGATCGGCGCACAGGTGGCGACCACCGATTTCCGGGCAATCACGGAAAACCCCGACATGGACATCGTCCATATCTGCACGCCAAACAACTTGCACAAGGCACAACTGCTGTCGGCGATGCGCCACAACAAGCACATCTATTGTGACAAACCATTGGTCGTCGATATGGCGGAGGCGCACGAGATCGAGAGGGCGCTGCAAGACTATCGGGGCATAGCCCAGATGACCTTCCAAAACCGGTTTTTCCCGGCGACGATCCGCGCCCGGCAATTGGTGGAGGAGGGATTCCTGGGACAGATTTTGGAATTCCGTGCCTGCTATTTACATTCTGGCAGCGCGAACCCCGACGCGCCGCTCAAGTGGAAGTTGTCCGCGCAAAGTGGTGGTGGGGTGATCGCCGATCTCGGCTCGCACGTCATGGACTTGATGCACTACCTGCTCGGCGATTTTGCGGAACTGCTGGCGATGACGCACATTGCCTATCCCGAACGGCTTTCGCCGCACGATCCTCAAACCAGGGTACCAGTGGACGCCGAAGACTGCGTCCGGCTGCTGCTCCGGACCCGGACGGGCGCGGTGGGCACGATCGAAGCCTCCAAGATCGCGACCGGTACGGAAGATGAACTGCGGTTCGAGATCCACGGCGCGGCGGGCGCGCTGCGCTTTAACAGCATGACCCCACATTACCTGGAAGCGTACGACGCGGGGCTGCCCGACCGGCCTGTGGGCGGACGGCGTGGGTGGACGCGCATCGATTGCGGACAGCGTTATCCAGAGCCGGCTGGTTTTCCGGGCCCCAAGTTTACTGTGGGCTGGATACGGACGCACATGGCCTGCCTGGCCCATTTTCTGCAAAATGTGGCCTCGGGGGTGCCCGGCGAGCCGGGCCTGGCGCAGGGCTTGTACGTACAAAAGCTGATCGAATGCGCGCGAACTTCGGCACAAAACAGGTGTTGGGTGCAGGTATAATGGATCTGCTGTTGGGACTGGACGTCGGCACGACGGCGACCAAAGCGGTGGCGTTCGATCTGAAGGGCCGGATCGCCGCGTCTGCATCCTATCGCTATGGTCTGATCGCGCCGCGAGAGGGTTGGGTGGAACAGGATCCCGAAGAGCTGTGGCGCGGCGTGGTCGGTGTCTGCCGCGCCATAGTGGCGCAAATCGATCCCGGCGACCGGATCGTGGCCCTCAGCCAGTCATCGCAGGCCGGTACGACGATCCCGGTAGACGAGCAGGGAAGCCCCACCTATAGCGCGATCAGTTGGATGGATCAACGGGCCGAGTGCGAGTCGCTGCGGGTCAGAGAGCAGTTCGGGGGCGATTCGATCAGGACGACAACCGGTTGGGCGCTGTCCAATGGCCTGCCGCTGCAGCACATCGCCTGGTTGAGGGCAAATCGCCCTACCGTGTTTGCCGCGACGCACCACGTTTTGTTTGTCAACGACTTTATTGCGCGGCGGCTGGCGGGCCGGTTGTGCATGAACCCTTCCGATGCCGGGATCACACAGTTGATGAACATCGCGGAGGGGGATTGGGACGAGCGGCTGCTGGCGTTGGCCGGCATAACGCGCGACCGGCTCTCGCCGATACATCCTTCGGGGGCGGTCATTGGGCCGGTAACGGCCGAGGCCAGCGCGGCGACCGGCTTGCCACCGGAACTGCTGGTTGTCAATGGCGCGCACGACCAGTACTGTGCCGCTGTGGGCAGCGGCGTGACCCGCCCGGGCGGCGTGTTGCTGTCGTGCGGAACGGCCTGGGTGATCCTGGCCGTTCCCGAAAACCGGGAGGCCGGGCTGCACAGCGGGATGGCGGTCAGCCGTCACGCTGTCGAGGGACGGTGGGGGGCCATCCGTTCGCTGGGCGGTGTGGGTGCGTCATTGGAATGGTTTGCCGATCAGATTTGGCAGGCAGACGCCGCTCAAAAAGACCGTGCCCGGCTGTACGGCACGATCGATACCGGGGTGGCACGATCGCCTGCTGGCGCCAGGGGGGTGCTTTTTTACCCGCTCTCCGGCGGGCACGACCTCGCCAACGCCGGCAAAGGCGGATTCGCCAACCTCGGGCTCTTACATTCCCGCGACGACATGGCCCGGGCGGTGATGGAAGGCGTGGCGTTCGAGCTGCGCTGGGCCATGGACGAGATAGCGGAAAAAGGGATTCGTGTAGCAGAGTTCAAGATGGTCGGTGGCGCGGCAGAGAGCGCGGTGTGGCCGCGGATCGTGGCCGACGTGACCGGCGTGCCTGTCACCTTGCCCACGGCCCGGCAGGCTGCCGCGCGCGGTGCGGCGATCCTGGCCGGGGTGGGGGCTGGGCTCTTTGACGACGTAGAAACGGGTTTTGGCACGTTCCGAGGGGCAGAGATGCAGGTGTGTTCTGATCAAAAACAGCGTAGATTATATAAAGTCACTTTTGTTAGCTATCAAAAAACATGGAATATGCTTGAGCGCGCAAACACAAGTGAGGAGGTCCAAAGTGAACGACGACAAAAAGGCACGCGTTGGCTTGTTGGGGTTGATGCTCGAACTGTATGACCTGTACCCTGAACTGAAACCGTTGATGGAGGCGTTTGCACAGGAACTGGTGGATACACTTGCTGATTTTGCAGAGGTTGATTTTCCTGGGGTGTGCAATACCCGCGAGCAGGTCGACCGGGCGGTGAACGGGTTCGAGGCCGGGGGCAAAGAGCTGATCGTCGTCGTCCTGCTGACTTATGCACCCAGCCACATCGCCTTACCGGCGTTGATCGGCACGCGCCTGCCGGTTCTCGTTTTTAACACGCAGCAGATGCTGGCCGTCACCCGGGAAACGCGTTCATTGGATACGACCCGCAACCACGGTATGCATGGCGTTCAGGACCTGTGCAACGTGCTCTTGCGCGCCGGGCGCGTCTTTCATCTCGTCACCGGCCATTATCAAGACGAGAAAACGTTGGCCGAGGTGAAGGCATGGTGCGACGCGGCGCGTTTGGCGCGGTTTATGCGCGACATCCGGATTGGCCAGCTCGGTTACGCGATGGAGGGGATGGGCGATTTTGGGGTCGAT
>JAFGJF010000219.1 GCA_016929205.1 Anaerolineae bacterium | reverse complement strand
CAAGCGGTCCAGCGCGCCCTCGAGCAGCATTCCGGTGATCGGATCGAGACGGCTCGAGGCTTCATCCAGGATGATCAAGCCAGCATCTTGGAGAAAAACGCGGGCCAGGGCGATGAGCTGCGCTTCACCGGCTGAAAGTGTCGCGCTAGAGACGGGCGAGTCCAAGCCACCGGGCAATGTGTGTAACCAGTGATTCAGTCCGAGTTCGTGCAAGATGGCATACAGGCGCTCGTCCGGGATGCCGGGGTTGAAAAAGGTGAGGTTGTCGCGCAGGCTGGCCTCGAACAACTGCACGTCCTGGGTGACAAATCCCACCCGTGTGCGCAAGGCGTCAAGCCGGACTTGGCGAACGTCGATGTGCCCCAGCCGGACCGCTCCCTCTTGTGAATCGTAGAGTCGAAACAGCAGGCGCGCGATGGTGGTCTTGCCGCTGCCGGTACGCCCCAACAGACCCAGGGTGCGGCCGGGAGCGAGGGAGAAAGAGAGGTCGTCAAGGACAAGCCGGTTGGGTGGCGTCCTACGTTCCGTGTGGGCCGTGGTTGGGTGGAATATAGGCCCCTCGACGGGCTCGGGGTAAAGTTGGATCGTGTCCTGCATTTCGTGTGGGTCGTGGTTGTTGTCATTGTAGGCAAAAGAGACGTGGTCAAATGCGACCGGCAGCGCGCCCGGAGGTAGCGTCTCTGTGCCGTCTGTAAGTGCCGATCGGGTTGAAATCAGGCCGCGCACGCGGACGATGCTGGCGTCGGCCTGCTGAAGTGACTGTAATTGGGTGCGGATGGCATCGATCGGCCGGGCCAGCATCGTCACGTAAGCGACGATCATATAGACCATACCCAACGAGATCGTGCCGGTTTGGTACAACGTGCCGCCCAGCCCGTAGGCGAGGACGTCGCCGATGGCAAAGGCGGCGATGACTGCCGTCCACACGCTCTGTCCCCAAAATCCGGCCTGCCAGCCGATGGCTGCCTGGTGGCGCAGCTGTTCGTAAAAACGCCGCAGGGCATAGGGCACCGCACCGCAGGAGCGGATGTCCTCCGTGGCGGTGAGCAGTTCACCCAGGTAGCCGTAGAGTGCGGCGCTGCGCTCTCGGCTCTCTTGCCAATAAGGTGTGGCAAAGCGTCGCACCCAGCCGAGCAGAACCAGGGTCAGCGCGGCAAAGGCGACAAAGACGAGTCCCAACTGCCAGCTGACCATCCAGATCGTGATCAGTACCCCAACCAACAGCAGGGCGCTGCCCACAAGCTGGACGACAAAGCTGGAAAAGAATCCGGCCAGGGTGCTGATATCGCCGTCGACGCGTTCGATCAATTCGCCAGGTGTGTGGGCCTTGTGAAAACCGATATCGAGGCGGACGAGGTGGGCGAGTACGTCGTCGCGCAGGGCATTGGTCGCCGTCCAGGCCACCTTTTCGCTCCAGTAGGCGGCCAACACCTGCGTGATCTGGTGGACGAGCGACGCGGCGAGGAAAAGCAGTGCGATCTGGATCAACGTTTGTTCGCTCCCGCCGGCCTGTGCGGCGTCGATAAAGGCGCGCGCGGCCTGCGGTCCGACAAGCTGCAGGCCAATGCTTGCCAGGAGCAGCACGGCCATCCAGACTGCGGCGGCACGTTGGGGAACGAGGTAACGCTTGAGCAGCCGCCAGTATTCACCGAGTGGGATAGTCATTGTCTACTTGATTCTAGCACAGCTGCCGTCTCCTTGAGCCACGCCCTGATCGGGATCTTTTGTGGGCATTCGAGTTCGCATTCGCCGCATTCCAGACACAACTGGCTTAGTCGATAGAGACCTATTTAGCGTCAGAAACGAGCCTGTCCCAGGCTTCGAATCGCCGGGGATCGTTGCTTTCGATGACCTCGATCAATATCAAGCATTCCCCTGGCGTCGCTTTCGTATAGCAGACGAATTCTGTCCGGATCCACCCGCCGCGACCAATGGTTTTTGGCTCGTCTGGTGCCCATCGTTGCTTCCTGATCGTATTATACATCATTTCACCTGACAATGGATGTCATATTTCTATGGTATAATGATAGAAATGGTAGAGGAAAGGAACAGAATCATGCGTGCCAGTCGATTGCTTTCCATTTTGCTGCTCTTGCAGACGCGCAGGCGGATCACGGCCGGCGAACTGGCGCAGCAGCTAGAAGTGTCGGAGCGGACAGTGTACCGCGATATGGAGGCTTTGAGTGCGGCCGGCGTGCCGGTGTACGCGGAGCGCGGGCACGGTGGCGGGTGGGGCTTGCTGGACAGCTACCGTACCGATTTGACCGGCCTGAACAAGGACGAGGTTGAGGCGTTGCTCTTGCAGCAGTCTTCCCGCACGCTGAGCGACCTGGGCCTGGACAAGGCCTTTGAGGCGGCGTTGATCAAGCTCTTTGCCGCGTTGCCGGCGATCTATCGCCACGACGCCGAATATGTGCGCCAGCATATCCACGTCGACGGTGCAGGTTGGTTCGATCACACCGAGGATGTGTCGCATCTCTCCACGTTGCAGGATGCAATCTGGCAGGAGCACAAGCTGTCTATATCTTACCAACGCAGCGGTGGCGAGGCCGTATCGCGCCTGGTCGATCCGCTGGGACTGGTGATCAAGGGGCGGATCTGGTACCTGATCGCGGCGGTGGAGGGCGCATTGCGGACCTATCGCGTCTCCCGCGTGCTGGACGCACAGATTGTCGATCAGCCGTGCGAACGCCCGGATGATTTCGACCTGGCAGCCTATTGGCAGGCGTCGGTTGCCCAGTTCAAAGCCGATCTGCCACAGTACGTCGTCACCGTGCGCGTTGCACCCTGGCACGTACGGCATTTGCGCGAACAGCGCTTCGTCACCATCCGACAAGAGCACCCACCAGATGAGCAAGGGTGGGTGACGCTGGTTGTCGACATGGAAACGGAAGACTCGGCGCGCCAAATTGTGTTGGGCTACGGCGCCGAGATCGAACTGCTTGAACCGCTATCGCTGCGCCAGGAGGTGGCTGATACGCTCAAAAGAGCTGTTGAACTCTATGCACCCGCATAGCTGGTCCGGCACGGCTGGTATGTCGCTGGTTCAGGCATCGGATGGGCCGGGATGCCATCCACTTTCCTGGCTCCATTTATTCGCTTGTGCCATGATCTCCCAGATGAAAGGGGCCTTGCTCTCCGTATAGGCGAGACGATCGTCTCGATATGTTTCCGCTAAACGGTATTTGAGTTCAGCATACCGCCGCGCGTCCTCTGGATGCGTTCGCATGTAATCCCGAAAGAGCAGCGACATCTGTTCGGACCAACTGCCTGCGCGCCGCACGTGGATGTGGGTGCGGCGTGTTCCCGGTTTTTCGCGAAAATAGCGTTTGCCGCGATCCGGGTTGTCGGCGCGAAACACAAAGCCCAGGTGCTCGAGAGGGATGCGATAGGCGTCCAACGGCTCAAAAGAGGCAACGGAAATCTGGACGTCGATGACCGGTTTGGCGTCCAGTCCGGGCACGGCGGTCGAGCCGATGTGATCGATCCTCAGCGCCGTCTCGCCCAGCGCTTTGCGCAGTGCTGTGCCCAACACGATAAAGAGTTGGGGCCATGCGGGCATATAAGGAACAACCTCTATTGGATCGGGCATCGATCGACTCCTTTCTGTATCCACCATCCGGTTGAGACAAATTATACCATCTTGCTTTTTACAAATGAAATCTGCCGGAATAGAGACAGAATGTACTGGATTTGCAGAATGACCAGGGTTGGGTACAATACGCCGACCTGGTTGTTCATCGAACACTGTACCACGTTTAGGAGGTTGTATTGGACAAGTATATTCGAGAAAAATTTAACGATCATGTTCTGGCCCAAGTCGTGTCCAGGTATGGCCTGGAGATGGCCCAAGTCAGCGCGCTGGGCGGATTTGAAAGCTTTGTATACGAGTTCGTCCAGCGAGGGCAGCCCTACATTTTACGCATCGCGCACAGTTCGCACCGTACCGCAGATGAAATCCAGGCCGAGATCGAGTGGATCAACTACCTGGCAGACCGTGGTGTGCCAGCGGCGCGTGCCGTGCCATCGGCCAAAGGAAACTGGATCGAGGTTGTCGAGCAAAAGGATGGTCATTTTGTCGCCACCGCCTTTGTCAAGGCCCGGGGCACGTTGATCAAGCAAGAAGCGTGGCAGCCATCCATGTTTTACAAGATCGGGCTGCTTGTGGGCCGGATGCATGCTCTGACTAAATCCTATGCGCCCAGCAAACCGGCGTATAAGCGTCGTACCTGGCACCAGGAATTGACAAAACGTGCCAACCAGGATCTGCCCCCGAGTGAACAGGTCGCCATCGACAAGTTTAACAACGTGATCGCCCATCTGTGTACCTTGCCTATGGATCGGGACGCTTACGGGTTGGTCCATACGGATGTACACCGGGGGAATATGTTTGTCGATCAAAATGGTGCTCTCACGCTGTTCGATTTTGACGACAGCCAGTATTCGTGGTTCGTCGACGACATTGCGATGGCCCTCTTTTACGCCGTGCCGCACGACTGTACTGGTGAGGAAAACCTGGCTCTGGCACGTTCGTTCTTGGACCATTTTCTACGGGGCTATGACACGAAAAATGACCTCGATCCGGCTTGGCTGCGACAGATTCCCCACTTTTTAAAAGCCCGGGAACTGGCAATCTATTCGGCCATCTATGCCGCCTACGGTGGGCCGGATGATTTTGAGGGGTGGGACATTTCGTTTATGAACGGGCGAAAAGAAAAAATTGCCAACGACGTGCCTTACATCGACCTCGATTTTGAATCAGTGTGATCGGCCCGGCCTCCTTGCTCAAGCCAGGTTGTGCAGCGATCGTTCGTCGAGCCACACATCCAGCAGCGTGCGTTTGATCCGCCACTGCCGGCCGACCTTGAAAGCCGGGATCGTCCCTTCGCGGGCGAGCCTGCGCGCGGTGAGAGAATGCAGCCGCAAATAGTCTGCGGCTTCCTTGATGGTCATAATCGGCGTGGCTTTGGGCCCGCCGTACAGACCAGCCAACCAGGCGATCGCCGGCTGGACGCGGCCAAAGACCGCGCCAAACAGATCGCCCCACAAGGCGCGGCCGTTCTCGCCGTTGGCCATACAAACCATGCCCGATCTCGATCGGGGAAAGCCCATCACAAAGGCCTGAAAAGACCCGTTGTCACCCCAATGCCAGAACGCTTCTTTGCCCGGTGTGTGCTGCAATCCCCAGCCCAGCCCCCACGAGACGTCGGTGCTGAGCGTTATTCCAGTGGCAGGGCGTTTGGCATCAAATCCGGCATCGTTGACCGCGATCTGCGGCGTGAGCATGCGTGCGATTTGGTCTCGATCCAGGCAAGCCGGATCTGGAGGTGGCTCCAGCAAGATGGTCACAAAGCGCGCGAATTCGGACGGCGTCGTGTACAGGCTGTAAGCGGCGTTGGGTTCGGTCATTTTTCCGGGCTCCTGCGGGATGCCCTTGTCGTCGTGTCCCCGCGCGGCTAACGCCTCGTAGGCGTCGATCCACACATAGCTGCTGTTAGTCTTAAGTTGGACGCGCCAGGTCAGGCTTTCTCGATAGAGCTCCGCTGCCTTGGCGAATTGCCCCTCGTT
>JAFGJF010000218.1 GCA_016929205.1 Anaerolineae bacterium | reverse complement strand
GTCGCAGCAATCGGAGCCAAGGTCATCAACATGTCCATATCGCGGCTATCAAAAGGATGCCCTGAAAACTTGTTGATCACCTCGATCACACCCAACACCAATCCGCGGCTGATGAGCGGCACACAAGCCAACGACTGCGTCCGAAACTGAAACGTGCGATCTATTGTGGCCGAAAACCGGTCATCCTGATCGGTTTCGTTCGAGATGACAGGCTCACGATGCGTTGCTACCCAGCCAGCGATCCCTGTATCCAGCGACATCCGGTGTCCTTGCAACTTTTCTTTGAGTGCGCCTCGAACCAGCACAAATACCAGTTCTTCGGTTTCGTGATCGACCAAGACAAGCGAACCGTCGGCAGCATCTACTACACGCAATGCTTCGTACAGGATCCGGTCCAACAAAGGCTGCAATTGTTCCCTGGTGTTCAGATTGGCAATAACCTGCTGTAATCCTCGAACCGACTTGAGACATTCCCGCAGGGTTGTATTCTCTTCGCGCAGTTCTTCATTCGAATCTTGGAGTCGCTGATTTTCGTCTTGCAAAAATCGTACCGTCGTTGCCGTCGCATCCATTCCACTTGCCATATCAGCCTCCTCGCCGATACACGCCTTCGATGAAACACTTGAGCCCGTTGACAATACCCGCAGCAACCAGATCTTGCCTCTCGGTCAACAAGCGCCGATCAGCTCCCATGAAGCCAATCTCAATAATCGCACCTGGTGTCTCGGGCGCGATTTCATAAAACGCATGATATTCGGTCATATCATAGGTGATACTATTTTGATGAAACGCCAGCCCCGTCGCTTCATGATATCGTGCAATCAAACAAGATACCAATTGGTCTTCGATATCGGGCACCAGGCTGGACGAAACCCGCGCAACCTTGAACCCCGAAGCCTCCGGTACGTTACACGAATCGGTGTGAATAGAAACCAGGGCCGCCCCCTCATAACCATCTAGCTTGGAAGAGAACTCGGACAACATCTCTACACTGTAGCCCGACATTGAAAGCTGAGAAACAACGCGCTGGGCAATGTCCAAATTGATATCCACTTCTTGCAATCCATCCGGACAGACCGCGCCCACGTCACTTTGCCAGTGACCGACAACAATCCCGATTTTTAGCGCTCTGGGAGACTGCGCCGAGGTTGTCACTGTACTGCCCGGCAAGGCCGTCATCAACGGTGCGGCCGTTGGGATGGGCGTTCTTGGTTCAAGGGTTTGCAACGGAACCAGGAACGTCGCAGGCAGCGTTGCCAAAGCAGATTCTTGAGATGGATTGCGCAATAACCAGGCGATCCGCACTCCCAAGTACCCGATAGCCAAAGCGATAATGACCAAAGCAGCGATCAGAATCCGTTGTACACCTTCCAGAACATCGTGCCTTATCAACGACATATCGTCCCTAGCCCATTTATTGCCCAGGCAAAAATGCCAGGGGATTCCTCAAAAGATTGTCATATCGGATCTCAAAATGCAAATGCGATCCTGTTGAATGCCCGGTGCTTCCTCTTGCGCCGATCAACTGACCACGCTGGACAGATTCGCCTGCATCCACGTAAAATCCATATAGGTGTGCATAATAGGTCACAAACCCATTTCCGTGATCAATCACAACCAAATTGCCATATCCATTGCTGTCCCACTTGGCATACGTCACGTAACCGGAATCAGCGGCAACCACACCATCGCCGTGCGCGCCGGCAATATCAATTGCCTGATGCAAATCCCAATATCCTTGCGAAATGTATCCTCCTACTGGCCAGACAAAATTACCCGTCCCGCGGGTGGCGCTTTGAGGGACGGTCCCGCTCAAGGAGCGAATATATCGTGGTTCAAATGTCTTGACGCCTCCAGGAACAACAAGTTTTTGCCCCGGTACGATGCTATGTTGGGCTAATTCAAGTCCATTGTACTCGCTTTGCGTAATCGCTTCCACGGAAACCTTGTACTGGGTCGCAATTGATTCCAGCGTGTCACTGCTCCCTACAGTATAAAAGACGCCATCTATAGGCAAAATGGTCAGTTCTTGGCCCACGTACAAGAGATCCGGCATCGTTTCTAGGGCTTCATTGGCCCAGATCACGGTATTTGGATCTAGATCGAAGCGTTTGGCGATCGTTAAAATGTTGTCTCCGGATGCTACCGTATACGTAATGACAGTCCGTCGCAAGCGCTCTGGAATAATCGTGCGCGGAACAGACGCTTGTAACAAGTTTTGCATAATGTTTACCCGAGGAGGCACGAAAACAGGCTCATCAGGATTGACACGCATTGCTACCTGGTGGCCTACTCTGCGCGTGCCAGGAACAGGCAGACCGCGGCTCTGTGCTTGCGGCACGGGTGTACGCTCCGGGTATGCAACCTCGACGACAAGAGAAAATCGAGCTGGATCGATCCTAACCCATTCAAGCGAAAAGGCAATGATCGCCAACACACCCAGATGAAAGAAAACACGCGCCAACAAGGGCCCCCCAACCAATTTAGCCCGTTGTAGACGCGCGTTTGCCCAATCTAGCCAAGTCAGGAACGGTGGTCTGCTATCCACCATCGCAATCGCATCCTAAAACTAGTTTCCTTTGTTGAGCAGCGCCAAAAACTCGGCATTATCCTTCGTTTTGGCAATGCGATCGATCAACACCGAAGTCGCATCCGCCAAATCGTATCCCGCCCCATTAGGTGGCGATGCCATCAACTGAGCCAACATGCGTCTCATTAACCATACCTTAGATAGGGTACTTTCGTCAAGTAGCAATTCTTCACGCCGGGTACTGGAGCGATCGATATCAAGCGCTGGATAAATCCGCCGTTCAGCCAAACGACGGTTCAAGTGCAATTCCATATTGCCCGTGCCCTTGAATTCTTCATAGATCAGATCATCCATCCGGCTTCCCGTATCGACCAAACAAGTAGCAACAATGGTCAAGCTGCCTCCCTCCTCAATGTTTCTCGCCGCACCGAAAAAATGTTTTGGAGGATAAAGCGCCGCCGGGTCCATACCTCCCGAAAGCGTACGACCACTCGACGGAACAATCATGTTATAGGAACGAGTAAGTCTTGTGATCGAGTCCAACATGATCACAACATCACGGCCATCTTCTACAAGTCGCTTGGCGCGATTCAGTGCCATCTCGGCCACACGCACGTGGTCGCGCTCCGGCTCGTCGAAAGTCGATGCAATGACCTCTGCATCGACCGAGCGATCCATATCGGTCACTTCTTCTGGTCGCTCGCCGATCAAACAAACCATCAAATGAACGTCCTCGTGATTTGCCGTGATGCCGTTGGCGATTTGCTTCAATATCGTCGTTTTGCCCGCTTTGGGAGGCGAAACAATAAGCCCTCGCTGCCCGCGTCCAATCGGCGAAATCAGGTTGATCAATCTAGGTGCAAGAGGGCGTTGTTTCGTTTCCAAGTTGAAGCGTTCTTCGGGGAAAATAGGCGTAAGCCGCTCAAACCGCGCTCGCTGTTTGGCTTCTTCCGGATCCAGTCCATTCACCGCATCAATGCGCAGCAGTCCGAAATACTTTTCTGTCTCTTTGGGCGGCCGGACCTGGCCAATGACCATGTCGCCGGTGCGCAAGCCGAAACGTCGAATCTGTGATTGTGAAACATAGATATCCTCAGAAGATGGCAAAAATCCCCTGGGACGCAAAAATCCCAACCCTTCGTCAACGATATCCAGCACACCACCACCAAAGTCATACCCTTGCTGCTCGGCTTGTGTTCGCAGCAAGCGCATAATCAAATCATACTTTTTGAGCCTGCTGTAACCCGAAGTACCCATTTCACGCGCCATTTCGCGCAATTCTTCCAAGGTTTTTACGTCTAGTTCACCAAAAGATAGCATAGAAAACTCTCCGCATCTATCACGTCTGACAGCTCGATCATAAACACACCGACCATCTAGTCGGCGTTAGCCAGTCAGACTTTTCTGAAAACAACGATCCTCTCGGCCCGTGGTTTTATCTTGTACCTATCAGGCAAAGCCAAGATGAAGACTAGCCGATAGCCGGCGTCACAAACGGACGTCACGGCATCCCACTTGGATTTGACCAGTTCTTTGCCAGAAACAAAACGTCAACAACGCAAACTGCGGGATCAACTAAAAATGTGAGGGAAAAAAAAGAACCCACCTTGAGCAAACTAGACCACATTCGCGCAGTTCAACCCAACGGTCGCAAACTATCTCCAGGTGTATGCACATCAAGTCTCTCGGGTTAATCTTGTGATTCTTTGGGCTGTGAACTAAATTGGGGCTAAATCAAGGGGGCCTGTCCAAATCAAAACTAAAGATCCCTTGTAAAACAAAGGGCGAATATTCTATTAACTTGTTTTCATTATAACACTTTTCTCTGAATACGTCAAATACGTCCAGATGTTACAAATCTAGTCGAACTGTGTTCTTTCCAATTTGGTCCCTCAATTCAGGTTGACTTAACTAGTCTTAAAGTTTTCCGCAAGATCAAATATTGCGTTTCTTTCTACGCGGGTACTAGATATTGGATGGCAAACAAGTCAAGATCGTATATCTGGTAGTTACAATCACCCTTTTGCGTGTGTTGTAGACTTGCGTTTGCCAACTTGGGCTGATTTTGCTACAATAGGGTCAGTTGTTCACCTCTAAGCATGGTTACAAATTTGGGGATGCTGCTTTAGCACTTGGTTATTACCTCACCCGGTAACCATACTTGATATCTTTGGGTGCATTGTTGGTTGGCATTAACAAAAAAAAGATCTTTCATTTTGCATCTATGCGAACAACTGTGTTCGCTCGCTAGCGCCTCTAGTAACTCTGTACACTAGTATCACTTTTTTCACAAATACGTCTGACTCTTTTCACGGACACACTAGGATTGGAGCTTGGCTGTCCTGGCTCACAATTCTGCTATTGTCCCATCTCATATAGGTGCATGGCAAGCGAATTGTTGATATGATGGGGGGAATCAGATATGGCCTTAGGACCAGGAGCAATGTCATGGAAAACGCAGATAAAGTGTGGCAAGCAGCTTTGGGGGAACTTGAATTGCAGATGACCAGAGCCACGTTCAATACTTGGCTCAAATCGACCAAAGTAGTCTCCTGGGACGATGAGAATTTCGTGCTGGGTGTACCTAATGGCTACATCAAAGACTGGCTAGAAAATCGCCTTTATACCCCGATCCAACGCACCGTTTCAGGTATCCTGGCTCGAACAATCGATGTCCAGTTCAT
The DNA here is from genome assembly GCA_016929205.1 of Anaerolineae bacterium. The sequence goes on along the minus strand of JAFGJF010000218.1, from coordinate 13,050 downwards.
TGTCTGGCCAGATGAGCAAGACGTCGAACAGGATGACGATTTGCCCTTGCTTAACAAAAATCTCCCACCCGAGCCTCAGGCGACACAATCAAACGGTCATTACATCAATGGACACTCAGGCAATGGAAACGGCTATGCGTTTCTTAATCCCCGCTACACATTTGACACGTTTGTTGTTGGGTCGAGCAACCGGTTGCCACATGCGGCCGCATTGGCTGTCGCGAACTCGCCGGCGACTGCTTATAATCCTCTCTTTCTATACGGTGGTGTTGGGTTGGGCAAAACACATCTCTTGCACGCTATCGGACACAGTTGCCAAAAACGCGATCTCTCGGTATTATACGTCTCTTCGGAACAGTTCACAAACGACATGATTTATGCAATTCGTACCCAAGACACTGAAAAATTTCGTGTCAAGTATCGCAATCCAGATGTCCTGCTGATCGATGACATTCAATTCATTGCTGGCAAAGAAAGCACCCAAGAAGAGTTTTTCCACACTTTTAACACGTTGCATGCAGCCAACAAACAGATCATACTGACTAGCGACCGCCCTCCAAAAGCGATTCCGACGCTGGAAGAACGGCTGCGCTCGCGCTTTGAATGGGGCCTGATTGCCGATATTCAGCCTCCCGATTTGGAGACACGCATCGCGATCTTGCAGTTCAAAGTCTCTAGCCAGAAATATGAGATCTCGGAACAAGTCATCAACCTGATCGCACAACGCATCGTCAGTAACATTCGAGAGCTGGAAGGCGCACTCAACAAAGTCGTTGCTTATGCAAAATTGATGAACACAAGCCCCACGATTGATACGTTGGAAATCGCCCTGCGAGATTTGATCGCCGCCCCCAAGACACTGACGCCCGATCAGGTACTCGGCGCAGTAGCCCGATTTTACCAAGTCAGCGAGCAAAAAGTCAAAGGTCGAAAACGCAATAAAGATATTGTCCGTCCGCGACAAGTGGCGATGTATCTGATGCGCAAAGAGACTTCTGCATCCTTACCTGAAATCGGCCAAGTGTTAGGCGGGCGCGATCACACAACCGTGATCTATGGTGTTGAAAAAATCGAAGGCTTGTTGGAACAAGACAACACACTCCGCCGCGAAATTATGAGCATCAAAGAGGAACTCTATCGCAAAGTCAGCTAACAATTTGCGTCACCATAAAAATACGCCGAGAAAGACCCACTTTTTTCTTTCTCGGCGTATTTTTGTGGACAACTCGACCAAAACTGTGGATATATGGGGAGAAATGTGGACAAGTCAATCTGTTTTTCCTCCCTCCTTCTGGCCTGCCCCCAACTCCTAGTAGTTGGAAAACCCGGATCTACAAATTGTAGGGAATCACATTATGTAACGTCTCCGAAAAGAAAGCCATCCTTCGGATATGCCAGAGTTTTCCACACGCTTTACACACGCTCGAAAACGCAAAATCAGTCGAACATCTGTTCCTTATACCACAGCTTGTGATCCTGTTTTTTGCGGGGTGTGTATGTAGCTGGCACCTGTCGCAGCGCCAAGACAACACGGACTAACCACATTTCCACAGGCCCTACTACTATTACTATTAATAGGTTCTTTATTATTATCATGAATAAGATGTGGACATTCTTTTAATTCAGGGGAGTTGTGCCTGAATGCGATACAAGACAGCGGATTGTGGCAAATTGCCTCCGCCATAAGCAAAAACGGGTAGATTGAGCCTGGCAACAAACTCGATCTGGTAAGATAACTCAAGCTGTGCCAAGACCGGTGCTAGTTCTTCGCCATCCGACAGCAGATAAAATGCGATTCCTCGCTTATCGAGTGCGTCGAGCCAGCGGTCCAGTTCCTGTTGAGACCACGGCGCGGGGTGAACAGCGGTATGTCCGGTATAGAGTTCGATTGCACCACTGTTCAGCATGCTGGCAACGATGGCGTTTTCAGGAAGCAAGTCGTTTAGCCGGATAAATGCTCGAGATTGAGCGCGACTTATGTAGCCAAAAGTGATTACGTCTTTACGCCATGGTAGTTCGAGCGAACGGGATGTGCGTGCGAACAATAAAACGAGACAACAAATGATGCCGATGATGCGAGGCAACGATGGACTGGATTGAAAGCGCTTCCAGACTGTTACAAAGCCGTATGCCGCGCACAAGTACAGCAGAGGCAAAATAGCGATCAAATCACGCGGCCTTATGGCGGCATAACAGAGATGGAAAACCAGAACGGCCAAGAACCCACTGGCGAGGACACCCGCTGCCTGGTGGTGTCTGTGCCACAACACGCCCAGGCCGACGAACACAAACGGGATCACAAAGCCTAATTCTTCGCGTCTCAATATGCCCGCTTCTAATATGCCGAAAAATGAACGCCCTATGTTGTTGACCGAAAGCAGAAACCATTCTGTAGACTCGGATGTGAGCCAGTGGCCGAATACAGTGTGGTGATAGTATAGGTCTGGTACAGCGAGCAGACCTGCGCCAAGCCCAAAAGCCAGTACAAGCCCGAGCTTGTGTTTGAGTGGTTTGTTCAACAGGAAAAAGGTGACCAGGACTGCGATGCCCAGCGGCAATTGTGGGTGGCGGATAAAGTACAGCATACCGAAACTGGCGCCTGCAAGGAACCCATAGACGACAGGACGGGTATGCCGTCCTCGCAACAACAGCCAGCAAGTGAGCAAGGTGAATAGTTGGGCGGCAGCATCGGCCATAGGCACCAGGAGGCGTTCTGCGTTTTCGGGCGATGTCGCTACCAGGAAACAGGTCAGGGCGGCAACGGTCCAGCGGGTGGGTTGTTTAGTGTCCCGCAAAACCTCGTTGACCAAAAACCAGCAAGTGAACAGTGCCAGCAGGGCCATCAAGGGGGCGACGAAATAGAGCAAGTCCAGTCCCCCCAGCCAATAAAACGGCACCATGAGCACCGGCCAGCCAATCGACCACATTGTTGGTGCACTGTTGTCTGAACGGGGAGGATGATACCCGATGTGAACGGTGGGCCAAGTTTGGATTCCCAGTTCTTTGGCCAGTTCGGCAATCGGAAAGTGATGGAGTGGCGAGCCCGTTTGGGCCAGATCGATGGTCATTTGAACATAACAATACGGATCGCTGGCTGTCACGCCGTAGGTGTGATGAACAGCGACTGTCCCGAGCAGCCAAACCAGAGTAAACACCGAGATGGCGAGTGGCAAGACTTTGGGAAAGCGATGCTGGAAAATCAACCGGCACTGAATCCACAGTGTATAAGCCACTCCGACACCGGTCATGACACTGATATTGAACCAGGGGGACCATAGATCGGGTAGCCTGAATTCTTGGTAGGCATGGAGGTCGATCGTCCATTGTTCTGTCATGATGGCATAGACCACTGACACGCCATAGCTTAACAAGAGTGGGGTCAATGTCTCCCACCGCGGCCGGCGGGGTCTTGCGAGCAAGGGAAGTATCGACAACAAGAGCAACGACGGGATGGACCACCACCAAGGGCGGTGAGCAGTATGCCAGAGCCAGGATAATCCGCCAAGGTGTAGCGCGCACAAGACGATAGTTTGCCAGAGGAGCAGTGGTTGGTGTTCTGGCCGCAGCGATCCAGCAAGGGTCTCAATGAGCCGTTGCGGAAATGCCGGCCATTGCTGCCGAGACAAATACCAAATCAGTGGGACAGCGATCGCGGCCAGTGTTGCAGAAATGGGCCATATGCGTGCTGTCCACACATCAAAAAGCAAAAAGCGCATATAGGAAGGGATTGTACTTTCGAGCGGCGCAATGAAACGTAATCCCAAGAGGATCAATCCGGTGAGGCATATTCCTGCGGTCAGCGAGGCAGGGGCCGTACGCTGACGTGGGCGCCATCTCAACGCCCCCCAAAATCCGACGAGAAGCAACGTTGCCCAGGCAATGTAAACGACGCTCCATCGTCCCAGAGGACCGGGATCGATCGCATAAAGGTATTGGGGATCCAACAAGCGTTGCACAAGGGATATCATTGGTTTTCCTGTGCCGGGGTATAGATCGGCCAAAGGTAAAAACGATTGCTCGCCCATTCGGTGAGGATAGAGCGGATGATTTTCCAGGAGAGCCAACCATACAGCAGCAGCGTGGGAATGGCCTTGGATGCATGGTAGGCCAGGTCTTGCCACAACGGGCGGATCGGGGTCCAGCGCATCGCATCGTGCGCGCCAACGAGTCCGGTTGGATCGATCAGGTAGAATGGTGTGGGGAGGGCCAGCAGGATATAGATTGCCCACAGCCATTTGGATGGAGACTTGAGCAAAAGTGCGGTTAGTGCCGGCAGCAACATGACGTAATGATGTTCCCACACGTGATGGTAGATGAGGAAATAAGTCGTCATCCACAAGCAGAGGTGAACGGTCACATCGGCGTTACGATCGAGTGCCGTAAATGCCAGGGGAATGGAAATAAACGTGACAACGACAAGTGTCTGTGCCCAAGTGTACACGGAGGCATCGTTGGGGATGCCCAGGTCAAATGTATCCGAAATGGACCACATCAAATCAAATACGAATTGCCGGAATCCCAGGTTTCCGAACTGAAACCAGGGCGGCGCGCTGGTGAAATTCGCCCAAAACGCGCTCAGCGCACCGGGAACGAGTGCGAAATAGGGCACAGCCGTGATGGACAGCAGCAGGGCAAGCAAGATCAAGGCGCGCCATTTTTTTAGCCTGAGCATCACCGGGCTCAGGAGCGCGGTGTTCTGTTTCCACAGCACGCTGCCGATCCACGCCAGGTCGAAGCGCCAGGTGTGCGTGGTGTCTGTAGAGATCAACATAAAAAAGAACAAGGTGGCTTGAACGAATGAAAACTGGCCCATATACAATTCGAGATAAAAGGGCGTGTAACACAGCCACATTGCCGTCAACTGGAGACGTCTGTCTGGCTCGGTTACCTGTTTCCAGGTCAACGCGATGCATAACAGCAGGCAAAGCTCGATGCAGACGACCCATAGGCGGTAAGCCCACAGTGGTGAGACGAGGTTGAGCAGCACGCCAAGTGTGTACGCGGATACCGGCAGGTAACGAAAGGGGGTGTAGGTCCCGCCGGGAATGACCATGTCGATTTTGGCGCCATCGCTTTCGTAAGCGCTGTACCCGCCAAGCACGTTGTGTCCAGCCTGGTAAAGGGCATAAAAATCCCATCCACGGTGTCCGTGCGTGACCGTCGCGTCGAAAAAAAGGCGATTCAGGGTACCCGTTCGCCAGGAGACAAGCATCGTCAGGTGCACGACAATGGCAAGAGATAACAAGATGCGCGAGAATAGAGATGGATGGTTCCGGCCGAGTTTCATAATGGCATATTATACCATGCTATGAGAACAGATAGAAAACGGATCCCAAAGTTGGTCATGACTGGCTGGATGTGGTATACTGGTACACAATAGCAAGCTCACTATTGTCAGGAAAAACAGGAGATAGTTTATGAGCGATGTGGCTCTGCACCGGCGCGTGATCAACAGTGTCGCGCCGATCCGAATTTGCGATAATGGAGGTTGGACAGATACCTGGTTTGCGGGACATGGCAAAGTGTTCAATATTGGCGTCTATCCATATGTCGAGGTACAGATCAATGTCCTGCCGCGAGATACTCAGCAAGACCGGATCGTTCTTTTTGCCGAGAACTATGGCGACCGGTATGTGATTCATCCTGAGGAGCCGGGGTGGGATCGACATCCATTATTGGAAGCGGCCATCGAATATATGGGTGTTCCTGAAGACGTATCCTTGCAGATTTCGATTTATTCAGAGGCGCCTGCCGGCTGTTCGACAGGCACGTCGGCTGCGGTCAGCGTAGCTCTGATCGGTGCGCTCGACTGTCTTACGCCGGGCAAGATGACACCCCATGAAGTTGCGTCAGCAGCGCACAAGGTTGAAACCGATTTGCTCAAGCAACAGTCAGGCATTCAAGATCAGCTTTGTTCTGCTTATGGTGGGGTGAATGTCATCGATATGTACCAGTATCCTTACGCGTCAGTTTCGCAGCTTTATGTTCCCAATGCGATCTGGTGGGAATTGGAGCGCCGGTTGGTGCTGATTTTTTTGGGCAAGTCGCACAGTTCGTCTGCCGTGCACGAAAAGGTGATCGCTGAATTGGAGGATGCCGGGCCAGATTGTCCCAAATTGAAGCCGCTGCGCAAGACTCCTGAAATAGCGCGCGATGCCGTGTATGCCGGTGATTTTAAGGCGTTGGGACGTTCAATGATCATGAATACAGATGCTCAAGCCGAGCTGAACCCAGCGCTGGTTAGCCAAGATGCGCAGCAGATCATTGACGTTGCGCGGGCGCACGGTGCAATAGGGTGGAAGGTCAACGGCGCAGGCGGGGAAGGCGGGTCGATTACACTGCTCTGCGGAGATGTTTCGAGCCAGAAGCGTGAGATGATCCGCCAGATCGAGGCGATAGACTCACTGTTCAAAAATATCCCGATCTATCTAAGCAGGTTTGGTCTGCGTACCTGGATGCACGACGGCGGCAGGATCTAGTATGTGATGCAGTTTGGGCAAATTATGGGCAGGCGGGATCCTTTGTTTCTTCGGGACAGGCGCTCGCGCTCTGGTTGGGTGAAGGCAGGATCGAGTCGGTGATGTTGCAGTTGTGAGGAAAAATCAGGCCGGGATCGTAGAAAAATGGTGGCTGAAAGCGTCAGATCGAAAATTCGCGGCTGTGTTTTGGGTGCCGCTTTGGGCGATGCCATAGGTGGTCCATTTGAGTTTCAGCCAGTGGAAATGGCCCCAATACGAGATGAAAAACCGTGGATCGATGGTCTGTATCCCTACACCATAGAGGCCAGTCCGCATGGTGTGTGGGCTCAGCCCGCGCCGGCAGGCACGGGTACCGACGATACACGTTACAATTGGCTTTTTTTAGAGTTGGTCACAGAATTGGGCGAAATGCTGACGCCGCACCAATTGGCGACCTGTTTGTTGAGGATGTATCAACATCCAGAATCAGCCTTTCCTGATCATACTCGATTTACACGACTTCAGTTTGAACATTGGGAACCGGTATGTTGTGGTTTTCTGGGACTGCGTTCGGTACGATTTTCCGACTTGGAACCAGATGAACTGCTAGGGCGCAAGCTGGGACTCAATTTCCCAATTCTTAGTGGGTTGATTACGCTCACCTCTGTAGGATTGCTGTTTCCTGGACAGCCGGAAGTCGCGTATCGTGCCGCTTTTCGCACAGATTTTTTCGATATTGGTTATGCGCGTGAAGCTGTAGCATTGTTGGCTGCGATCCTAAGCCTGGCGGTTGCCGATGATTTGACGCCCAAGGTGCTTTTTGATCGAGTTGTCCAGTTGGATCCATTGCACCTGGGCAGCGAATGGAGTCAACCCTTCGTCAAACAGCGTTTGACAGAGTTCTATCCCCTAATAGCAGGGAGCAAAACGGATCAGGGGGTGGCGCACGCTCTGTCCGTCGCCTTTCAGCATTTTAACACGTTTGATGCCTTTCGCACGCTAGGGGTTGCCTTTTTGTCTGTTCTGGCTGCCAATGGAGATCCTGTCCGTTCAATCTTGATCGCTGCGAATCACGTTGGGCTAGATAATTGCGGATTTCCAATGCGTTTTGAAGATATTGATTGTTATGCCGGTATTGCCGGTGCGATAGCTGGTGCAATTGCTGGCGATTTGGCGTTCCCACCCGAGATGCTAAGCCAGGTCATTCAAAGCAACAAAGATATTCACGGAATCGATCTGGATGATACAATCTCACGCTTTATTGAGCGACTTTGTTCAACGAGATGATCGCGTTAGACCGTAGGAAAGGAGTCCGAGATGGGTAAACCAAATGTATATGTCACACGGATCATTCCCCAGGCGGGGTTGGATCTTGTGCGTGCGGCTTGTGATGCAGAGATATGGGAAGACGAATTGCCACCGCCGCGTGAGGTATTACTGGAAAAAGTACGAGGTCGCGATGGATTGCTTTCTCTACTGACCGACACGATTGACGCTAAAGTCATGGATGCCGCTGGCCCGCAGCTCAAAGTGATTGCCAACTATGCGGTTGGGTATAACAACATCGATGTCGATGCTGCTACGGAGCGCGGTATTGCCGTGGGCAATACGCCAGGCGTGCTTACCGACACAACCGCTGATTTCGCCTTTACGCTGCTTATGTCGGCGGCGCGTCGTGTGGTCGAGGGGATGGATTTTGTGCGCGCCGGCCGGTGGAAAACGTGGGGACCGACGCTGCTGCTGGGGCGTGATATCTACGGGGCAACGCTTGGGATCGTTGGGTTTGGGCGCATCGGGCGTGGTATGGCCAAACGCGCCAGCGGCTTTGATATGCGCGTTTTGTTTCACGATCCCTTTTTCACAGACGATGCCTCGGTCGCTCAAACCGGTGCACAGCAGGTTGATCTCGATTCCCTGTATGCCGAATCTGACTTTGTTAGCATCCATGTGCCGTTGACGCCTGAAACGCATCACATGATCAATTCGACTGCCTTGCGGAAAATGAAATCGACGGCGATTTTGATCAATACCTCGCGCGGCCCGGTTGTCGATCCCGTTGCCTTGTACCAGGCATTGGCAAATGGTGATATTGCCTATGCCGCACTGGACGTGACCGAGCCTGAGCCGATCCATGTCGACTCGCCGCTGCTTACATTGCCCAATTGTGTCATTGTCCCGCACATTGCCAGTGCGAGCATTGCCACGCGCTCCAAGATGGCCGAAATTGCGGCCAACAACTTGATTGCCGGGGTAAACGGCAAGGCATTGCCAGCGTGGGTCAACCCGGATGTGAAGCAATGATCAATGAACTAGATCGTGATGCACTGGTTGCGTTTTTGCGCGATATCATTCGCATTCCTAGTTTTTCTAGCCAAGAGGGCAAGGTTGTTTCTCGTATTGCGGACGAGATGCGCCAGGTCGGGTTCGATCACGTCTGGGTAGATGAGGTCGGCAACATCGTCGGGCGCATCGGCAGCGGTGGGGAAAAACTGCTGATGGAGTCGCATATCGATACTGTTGGCCTGGGCGATCCTGAATCCTGGGAGTATGATCCATTCCAAGGGAAATTAGAGGATGGCATCATCTGGGGGCGTGGTGCGTCCGATGATAAGCAAGGCATCGCGGCAATGATTTATGCGGCTAAAGCGTTGCGCGATGCCGGGATCGAACTAAAGGGAACGCTCTACATTGCCGGCATTGTGCAGGAAGAGGATTGCGACGGTTATGCTGCCGGCATGTTGTGCGAAGCATTGGCGCCAAATGCTGTTGTTATTGGCGAAGCGACCGAACTGAATGTCTATCGTGGGCATCGTGGCCGGATGGAGATCAAGGTTACTGTCTATGGGCGTTCGTGTCACGCGTCTGCTCCCGAGCGTGGCCTCAATGCCGTGTACGAAATGAACAAAGTGATGGAAGGAATCCAGTCGTTATCAGGACAGCTAAAAGAGGATGCTTTTTTGGGCAAGGGCACGATTGCCGTGACACGTATCGAGTCGACCAGCGGTTCATTGAACGTGGTTCCAGACTCGTGCACGGTCTATATCGACCGCCGCCTGACTGTCGGAGAAACTGAGGCGAGCAGTGTTGCGGAATTGGAACAGATTGTGGCCAATGCTGGCGTGCAGGGCGTGGTTGAAGTGTTGGATTATGAGGCACAAAGCCATACCGGATACCATTGTCACCAGCGCAAGTACTATCCAACCTGGGTTTTGCCCCAGGAACATCGTCTGGTGCAGGCAGGGGCGCGGGCTGTAAAAGTGGTGCGAGGACGCCCACCGGAGATCGGGCGTTGGGTCTTTTCAACGGATGGTGTCGCTACCATGGGGCGGCTGAATATTCCTACGATCGGGTTTGGCCCTGCCAGCGAAGTGGATGCGCATACGACCCAGGATCGGGTGCGTGTCGATGATCTGGTCGTTGCAGCTCAAGTCTATGCCCAGATGGCTATCGAGTACCTGGGAGCCAGCTAAAGTGAAAAGTTATTTGGAGACAAAGATATGAAAACGAGACTAAAGGGACGTGATTTTATTTCCACACAGGATTGGACATTTGAAGAGATCGAGACTGCGCTGGATGTTGCTTTTGATCTAAAGCGCAGCCGTGCATTGGGCTTGCAAACGGATTATTTGCTTCGCAAGACGCTGTTTATGCTCTTTTTCTTTTCTTCAACGCGCACGCGTAACTCGTTTGAGGCCGGGATGACCCAGTTGGGGGGACATGCTCACTTTATCGAGTCATCGACAACCCAGATTTCACATGGTGATACCCCCAAAGAGATTGGCAAAATCCTCGGTTCTTATGGCGACGGGATCGCCATTCGCCATTGTGACTGGGGGCTTGGGAACCAATACATCAATCAAGTCGCCGAGTACTCACCTGTGCCGGTGCTTAATATGCAGTGTGAGGTGTATCATCCGTTTCAGATTATGGCCGACTTGATGACGATCATTGAAAAAAAGGGACGCGATTTGCGTGGTAAAAAGATTGCTGTGTCGTGGGCTTATGCTGCCAGTTATCAAAAGCCGCTTTCTGTGCCACAATCGCTCATTTTGTTGGCGACACGTTTTGGCATGAAGGTGACGCTTGCTTATCCACCCGAATTCAAGCTGATGCCCGGTGTTGAACAGTTGGCGGCTGATAATGCGCGTCAGTCCAAAGGTCAATTCGAAATCGTGCACGATATGGACGAGGCGTTCAAGGATGCCGACGTCGTCTATCCCAAGAGTTGGGGCTGTATGCTGACTACGGAGGACCTGGAAGAAAGCGCGCGCATTAGCCAAAAATATAGTGATTGGATTACCGATCAAAGACGTATCAAATTGGCTCAAGACGATGTGATCTATATGCACCCGCTGCCAGCCGACCGTGAGATCGAAGTCACGAATGAGGTGATCGATGGTGTGCATTCGGTGGTCTATGATCAGGCTGAAAACCGCCTGCATGCGCAGAAAGCTGTTATGGCGCTGACGATGTAATCGGCGGGGTAGAAATTGGATTGTATGTCCAGATACAGACAAGTGACATGGGCTGGGGGATATTGGATTGTTGGCGTGTTGGTCGTGCTGGCTGGGGTGTTCTCCGGCTGCCGTCCGAATATGGTCGGTACAAACGTGCACATTCTGGTCGATGGACGGGATGTGCCGTTGTCGACCTCGGTTCTGACCGTACGAGAGGCTTTGGATGTGGCAGGCGTGGCTATCGGGGCAGACGATCGTGTCCAACCTGATCTGTGGGTCGAGTTAGAAGACGAGATGAGTATTCGCGTCATTCGTGTGCAAGAAGAGGTACTGGTCGAAAGCCAAGCTGTGCCGTATATGCAACAGACGATCAAAAGTGAGGCCTTGCCGGCAGGCGCACAGAAACTGTTACAGGCCGGCAAGAATGGTCAAGTTGAAGTAACCTATCGTTTGCGTTTTGAGGACGGTGTTGAGGTTGCACGGAGCATTCTGCAACGGGTTGTCGTAACCGAACCTGTGTCACAAATCATTGCTGTGGGCGTGCAGGGCGTGGCCGACTCGGCCACGATTGAAGGCACAATCGTCTACCTCAATAGCGGCAACGCGTGGATGATGCGAGGCGAAAGCGGTGGTCGACACGCGGTGACATCCGAGGGTAATCTGGATGGGCGTGTGTTTACGCTTTCACCCGATGGTTCGTATCTGCTCTATTCTGTGCCCACCGACACGATCGCGTTTGATGGTCCGTTTAACGATTTGTACCTGTTGAACGTCAGGTTGGTGAACGAAAAGCCGGCCCGATTGTCACTCCAAAATGTATTGTGGGCGGGGTGGTCTTTTGACAGCCGGCAGATTGCTTATACGACCGGCGTCAAGAGTGCTTCTCCGGGCTGGAAGGCCAACAACGATCTGTGGCTAACCACGTTGCTCAGCAGCGGCGGCGATGTGCTCAATCCAGAGCCAAAGCGTATCCTGCACTCGCAAACTGTGGGCGCGTATAACTGGTGGGGAACGCAGTATATCTGGTCCCCTGATGGCGAGAAATTGGCAAGCGCTCGTCCAGATCAGGTGGGCTGGATCGATTTGACCTCTCGGCGGACATTTCCCTTGGCTTCTTTTGCGCCACTGGGCACGCAACGCAATCAGGTGTGGATACCGGCTTGTACCTGGTCATCCGATGGCGAATATGTCGCTGGCGTGTTGCATGGCCCATCGGAACCAGGACAGCCCTCAGAATCAAGCCAACGATTCGAAATCTGGGCGTTTTCTTTGGATCAAACGGTGCGTGCTCGACTGGGCGATGCTGTCGGTATGTGGGCTGTTCCTCAATGGTCTCCCCAGCAAAGTGGGGAGAGTCAGATTGCTTACGCTCAAGCTGTTGATCCGTTCAATTCATATGAAAGCCGTTATGAGATCAAGGTGATGGACCGCGATGGCAGCAACAAACGTACCATCTTTCCCGTGGAGGGGCAGATTGGCATTGCGCCGCCTATTGAATATGTCTGGTCGCCGAGCGGTAAACAAATCGCTGTGCTTTATCTTGGTGACGTGTACCTGGTCGATCTCGATGGTGGCCAGGTTCAGCAGTTGACGGGAGATGGGCAGTGTGCCCAACTTGATTGGAAGAAATAAATGAGGTCGAGATTTATGCAGTGGATGGCCGGTCCTCAGTACGCTTTGGGCCGGTTTCTTGCTTTGGCTGTTTTGGGCACGCTCTGTATGATTGTCGCCGTGTTCTGGGGATGGCGAAATGAGACCTGGACAGAACGCGCCGTGCTTCCTTTGAGCGATCCCCTGGCAAATCGCAACGAGTTGGGGGTTAATGTCGATCTACAACAGTACGAACCTGCCGATCTGGCAGTTGTCTTGGCCGATATCGAGTCAGCAGGTTTTCGATGGGTGCGGCAGCGTTTTCCCTGGAGCGAGATCGAACCAGAGCCGCGTCGGTTCGAGTGGGCTACCTGGGATGTGATTGTGGCGACATGTGCGGAGCACGATCTGGAGCTGATCGCCGTGCTAGATGGGGCTCCACTTTGGGCGCGTTCTGATGTTGGTGCGAATTTGCCATTGACACCTCCCCAACAAGTAGCGGATTGGGGCGCATTTGTTGATGCCTTTGCCCGGCGTTACCGGGG
>JAFGJF010000217.1 GCA_016929205.1 Anaerolineae bacterium | reverse complement strand
CGTTTCCTCGTCCTCGATCTGCTTGGCCGCGTCGGCGAGCTGCTGCAGGAGCTCGCGCACGGCCAGGTCGTCGGTCACGGCGTGCTCGGTCAGGGCGAGCGTCTTTTCCCGGTCCATGCCGGCCAGCGCGGCCAGTGGGTCGTAGGTGGCCAGCAGCAGGTCGGCTTCCTCGTCGGTGATGTCCAGGATCAGCACCGGCCACTCCACGTCGGGGTATTCGTCCGTGCGCAGGTGGCCGTCGACCAGGGTCAGTCCACCCTGCCGCTTGGAATAATAAGCTTTGAGCGCGTCGGCGATGCCCACGTTGCCCAGGATGCCCCGCAGGGCGTCGCGCTGGAAACGGGGATGCAGCCGCCAGTTCCCTTCGTTGTCCATCAGCTCGCGGCCCTGCATGCGGCTGAATTCGATGATGCGGTCTCGGATGTCGGTCAAATTCGCCCCTCTCTTTGGAAAACTGGTTCCCATTTTGGGATAACTGGATCTTGACAACCAGGTATCGACTGTAGGAAAATAAGAACGATACAAGATGATATTATTTGAAACACAGGAGCCTGCACAATGCAAAACGCCACATTCAACTATGACCTCGGCCACACCTTCTGGAACGAAAACGGCGAACTGATAACCGTTATCAGCGTAAACGACCGCGCCAAGCCCGGCACGCGCATTCTCATCATCGAGAGTGCTATCGAGCACCGCGTTTTCCCGTGCCCGGACTGGTTGGCCAGGCACTGGGTCGACGTCGGCCAATGGACGACCAGGTAATCTCATTCTCAGTTCCCACGCATATGGGGAGCCAGGAGCCCAAACATGGAAGACGACATCCCACGCCTCAAAATCCGAGACCTGCCCTTATCCGAGCGCCCCCGCGAGCGCGCCAAGCAGTACGGGATGGGCGCCCTGTCCAACGCCGAGCTGCTGCAGCTGGTGACCGGGGTCGGGTACCTCGACCTCTGCCCGGCGCTCTACACCACGGCGGGCAGCCTGACCGCGATCAACCGCATGACCATCGAAGAGATCGCCGACCTGGTCAACGGTCTCGGCGAAGGCAGCGCGGTGGCCATCAAGGCGGCGCTGGAGCTCGGTCGCCGGCTGATGATAGAGAACGGCGGCGATCGGGCTCAAATTCGCAGCCCGGCGGACGCGGCCAACATCCTGATGTCGCTCATCGGCGACGCGGAGCAGGAGCACCTGGTGGTCATGCTGCTCGATACCAAGAACCGGGTGATCGCGACGCCGACGCTCTACATCGGCAACGTCAATACCAGCATCATCCGCACCGCCGAGATCTTCCGCCAGGCGGTGCGACGCAACGCGGTCGGCATCATCGTCGCCCACAACCATCCCAGCGGCGACCCCTCCCCCAGCCCGGAGGACGTGCAAGTGACCGAGCACATCGTCGAAGCCGGCAAGCTGATGGACATCGACGTCCTGGATCATCTGGTCATCGGCAAGGCTCGCTATGTCAGTATGAAAGAGCGGCGGCTGGGCTTCTAGTCGTCCGGGTGTGACGGTTGTGTGACGGTGCCCAAACCGCCCAAAACCGTCACACGTTTTGACATATAATGGATGACTAGTTGATCTGTCAAGGTTAGTGTATCATGAGTTCAGACATTCGTCAATAGCCAGCCGGGCATGCTGCCCGGCCCATCACAGAAAGGGAATGGTCATGCAAAAGATCTTTACCGAGCAAAATGGATATGCCCTCGGCGACGCGATCAGCGCGCTGCAAAAAGAGATCCGGCGGGGTAACGAGTACGAGGCGATGTACTGGGCGCTCGAGCTGGTGCCCCGCTACGAGGTGTACCTGTGGAAGCGGCTGTTGGTGATCGCCAATGAGGACATCGGCATCGCCAACCAGGCGGTGCTGCTGCTGGTGCCGTCGCAGCGGGATGTCTACTTTGTGTTCCGCGAGGAAGGACGCGACGGCAGCGCCAGGCTGGTGCTGGCCAACACGATCCTGGCGATGTGCCGCAGCCCCAAGAGCCGGATCGCCGACCACTTCCAGTGCGTGGTCAACCAGGACCGGCTGCACGGCACGGCGCTGGACGTGCCGGACTATGCGTTGGACAAGCACACGACCCAGGGCAAGACGATGGGCCGGGGCGTGCAGCACTGGCGCGAGGAAGGGTGTGTGCTGGAGCCCGTGGGAGACGTCGCCGATCCCTACGAGGATCGAGCATTCGCGTACTGGGCCGGCGATTTCGTCAAGACGAGCTGGGGCAAGCGGAAAAACGGGGGAAGTGTGGCCAGGACGGCCAGGCCGGAGCAGGGGAGTTTGTTGTAGGTTGATTGTTGTATAACGGATTTCAAATAGCGGGCGTGCAAATTTTGCACGCCCGCTATGCTGCCAATATCCTTTAGCCTTTCGCCCTCTCCAAATTCAACGCCAGCAACCGCTCCAGGATCTCGTCGTCGGTGAGGTCGTGCGGCCAGCCATAGGCATCCAGCACAGCCTCGTCGAGCTTGCGATGGGCGAGATCGAGCCAGGTGGGGCGCTGGTTGTATAGGTTGGTGAGAGTGCGTCTTTTGAGCCGTTTAGCACAGTCATCATCTTTTGGAATGATGCGCACATAATGAACTGTGCCGCGATCATTTTCATCACAATTCCTGAGATGGCGACTCCATATACCACCTACAGATCCGGGGAATTCTAGTGTTTCTTCTTTGATCCACTCTCGTGGGTTGAGCCAGTTTTTTCGTTTTTCATCAAGGTTATGCGCGGCAATAGAAATTTCATCCTTGTGTACATCTGTAGGATGGGGAAAAGGAAAAGTCTCAAAACACGTTGTGGGAGTATAGCGAAAGCCGCTTGTTGCCTCGCGAAGTTGCGTGCCTTGTGCCCGCGCCCAAACCTCATGGATTCGCGAATGCAATACTCCGAAGAAATAATCGTCAGAACGAGCAAAGACGACAAGCTGGTGATCTGGTAACACCGGAGCTTTAAGCCAAGCGAAAATACGATGCTTTGAAGTTGTAGGAGTAACTAAGAATCGAGATAGAGGTGCAATAGCCTCTCGCATTTCTGGTCGCATTCGTTGAGGACGCCACCAGTTTTCTCTCAGCCAGCGATTGCGGTTTTCCTCACGTTTTGGCTTTACACGAGCAACTACAATGGACTGAGGGTACTCGTACTGACATGCATCTGATAAAGCCAGATCAGCATTATCAATAATCCAACGATCGTTAGTCCCTGCAAGCAGATCCCTGCTATTCATAATAGGGCGCACTACATCACTATTTGGTTTTCCATGGGGATTTCCGCCGTCCTGCAATATTTCTAGTGCTTCGTCATCAAAAATATCGAAACTCCCGCCTTTACAACTCCCGATAAATCCGAGCAATTGATTCTCTTCAAGTACTTTTGCTTTTGTGACATCAGCATGAGACGAAAGATCGGCGTGAATTGATGAAACCGAACGGCCGTCTAGCAATCTAGAAGATTCAATACCTTTATCGAAACCTACCATAGAAACATGAACGATCGCTCCATCGAGAATCCAATCACGATCAGACTGAGCCCAGAAAATATCCCCGCTTTGTTTGATACGTTCCAGTACAGTACGATTTGCTCCTCCACGAATACCTTGTGTCGCAAGTAACCCAGCTCGTTTTACTGTACCTACTTCGATCATTGCTCGTGCTTTCTCGAACCAGTAACAAACCAAGTCGCTTTGGCCTGGAAGGCGATCACCGTAAAGTTCTCGCAGGTCATCTACATACTTGTCGCCTAGCTCTGCTCGCATTTTCTTGTCGCCCAGAAACGGTGGATTGCCTATGATAACATCTGCTTTTGGCCATTCTGGCTCGACCGGATTCCCGTCCTCATCATAGGCAAGGATGGCATCCATTTGCAGGATGTTCTCCAGTGGCTTGAGGATCGGCTCGCTGGGCACACCATAGCCGTTGTCGTGCAGCCATTGGAT
This sequence comes from Anaerolineae bacterium, assembly GCA_016929205.1. Next base: position 602 of record JAFGJF010000217.1, on the reverse strand, counting down.
GTAACCGATCCAGATCGTGGCTTGGGCCAACTCGTGGGCATACTCGTTGATCTCGATACCATGCAGCTGATCGGGCGAGGGCGCAAAGCCGGGCAGATGCATCATCTGCGGCAGCCCCAGGACGGCGGCCAATACGGCGACCTCTTTCCACAGATTCAGCAACAACAGCAGCGCCAGGTAAAGAAAGTTGCCGCTGCCACACGCCGCGTCAAGCACCTGCACCTGGGCAATTTCGTGCGCAAAGTCGTTGAGCAACGCGATCAGCTCGTTTTGCCGCCTGTTGCGTGTCCGCGTCGCCTTGGCCTCGTCGCGTTGGCGGGCCAGATCGATCGCCTTGGTTTTGACTTCTTCCCATCGCCGGCGCAGCGGAGCCATCAGTACCGGCTCGACGATAAGCAGGATGTCTTCTTTGCCGGTATAATGCGCGCCCAGCTGCGAACGCTTGGATGGGTCCAGACTGCGCACGAACAGCGTGCCAAAGATCGACGGTTCGATATTCGACCAGTCGAGGGTACAGACGTTGGCCAGGATGTCCAGGCTGGCGCTGTCCAGGTCGATCACCAGGTCGTCGTCGAACAGCATGCCATCAAAATGATGAATCT
>JAFGJF010000216.1 GCA_016929205.1 Anaerolineae bacterium | reverse complement strand
GGGTACCCGGCTCCCACGCCCGGCAGATTCCGACAGAAGTGCATAGAACCGGCGGCGTGGGAGCCGCCTCTGCTGGGCTCTCCGACAAGCCGCTAGATGTACAGGTCCCGCCGGGCATAGGCCCAATAGGCACCGGCCATGCTCACCACGACGATCGCCAGCGACAGCCCTATGAAAGTCAGATCGAACCGCGATTCGCGCAGCAGTATTCCCACATCGAAATACTTGAAGGGAGAAAAGTATTTGAGAAAGTCCAGGTTTTCATTCAAAGCCGATATGACGGACAGGAAGTAGGTTCCGAGCAACAGGGAGACTGCCATAGAAGCGGCGCGTTTGTATCGTTTCATGGCGCAGCCCAAGAAAATGCCGACGGCTAAAAAGATCAATTGCAGGATAAAAATCGCCAGCATGAGCAGGGCCAGAAAGCGATAAAACTCGCCATCAGGCTCATAGGGCTGTGCGCTGATCAGCGAGATGCCCCAGGTGATGAACAGCAGGGCGAGGCAGTTGACCAGCGCCGCCAGGGCCTTGGCGGTCACTACGCGGCTGCGCGTCACCGGCAGGGTCAGAGAAAACTCGACCGTTTTGTCGCGCTCTTCTTTGGAAATAATGTCGCTGCCCCACATCGCGGCCGCAATGCCCAGGAGGAGTGCAAAATAGGTGAACATCAGCCCGAAAAAGCCGCTGACCGTGGTCAGGTTCAGGGCCCCGAAACTGAATGCAGCCACCATGGCGGGGGGTATCGCATCCAGAATCGCTAGCATCTCTGGGTTGTTATAGTACGCGGAAAACTTGCTCACTCCCACCATTACAAACAGGATCACGATCACGGCCCAGATAATCAGCGATTTCAGGTTCGCTCGCAGTTCTCTCACAAAGATATTCATCTCTTGGCCACCTCACACCACAGCCGGGATATCCCGCCGCGTATAGAGCAGGTAACTGCCCACCAGCGAGATCACAATCACCACGACACTCACCAGGACGAGGGGCACGTCGTAGGCTCCGTGCTGGAGGATATAGCTCGCGTCAAAGTGCTTGAAGGGTGTGATCTTTTCCAGCGCACTTTCGCCGAGCATATCGCCAAACACGCTCAGCACGTACATGCCAAATCCGAGCGCCATGGCGTAGGGCGTCACGCTCCGGATCCTTTTCACCAAGAGTGAAATCACCAGGCCAACGCTGAAGAAAAAGAGCTGGAATACCACGACGCTCAAGAGCAGCAGCAGCAGTGGTTTGGCATCATAGGTCCGCTCCCCTTTAAAGAGCTCGATGAAACCAAAGCTGCAGATCCAGACGACCAGGTTGGTAATGGTCAAGCCGGCCAGCGCGGCCAGCAGTTTGCTGGTCAGGATCTGGCTGCGCCCCACCGGCTTGCTCAACAGAAAATCGGCTGTCCATTCTCTCTCTTCGATCGAGACCAGCGAAAACCCGTAACTTGCCGCCTGGATCGCCAGGCATATCTGCGCAAAGAGAAAGGCAAAGCCGAAATAGCCCAGAATCGTCGACAGGTCGTCTACGTCGGTCATGCCAAAGGCGGTGAGCAGCTCTTCCGGGAAATTCGCCAACATTTCAACCAGAAGCTCTGTATCCTCGGCAAACGAGGAGAACATGGCGATATAGACAAACAGCAGCGCCGCGATCACCATCGACCACGTGATCACGGATCGCAGGTGCATTTTGAATTCTTGCCGGAAAATGTTCATCGTCATGATCATCACCTACTCGTAATAGTGCATAAAGATCTCTTCCAAAGTCGGCTCCTCGATCGTCACGTCCGAGACCGCGATTTCGCCGATCTTGTGCATGACCGCATTGATATCGCCCTTGTAGAAAAATCGAACTGCGCTGTCGTGGCGCTCCAGGTTCGTCACGCCGGGCATGTCAAAATGGGCAGCATCGAGATCATCCGCGGCCACCCGCACCTTTTTGTAATTGTTCTGTTGCAGGCTACGGATGTCTGCGATTTCGACGATCCGGCCCTCTCTGATGATGGCGACGCGGTTGCACATACGCTGCACTTCGCTCAGGATGTGCGATGAAAAAAAGACCGTCACCCCGCGTTGGTTCTCCTCGCGAATGAGCTGGAACGATTTCCGCTGCATGAGCGGGTCGAGGCCGGCGGTGGGCTCGTCGAGGAAAAGCAGCTTGGGCCGGTGCAGGAGGCCCTGCACAATGCCCACTTTTTTTCGGTTGCCGTAGGAGAGGTCTTCGATGCGGCGATGCAGCTCCAGCTCCATCAGCTTGGCCAATTCATGCAACCGCTGTGTACAATCTCGGCCGTAAAAACTGGCCGAATACTTGAGCAGGTCAATGACCTTCATGCGGTCATAATAAAACACTTCGGAAGGCAAATATCCGATTTCCTGCCTGAGCTCAGGTCCATACTTGATGCAGTTCTTGCCAAAGATGGTGGCGCTGCCGCTGGTAGGATAAATCAGGGACAAGAGCAATCGGATGGTGGTCGATTTGCCCGCGCCGTTCGGCCCGATGAACCCAAAAATCTCCCCCTCATCCACGTGAAATGAGATATCGATGATGCCGCGGGCCTTGCCGTAATACTTGGTCAGATGATCAACTTCGATAACACTCATGGCGACACTCCTTTAGATAAACTTTCTTGCACAAGACCGAGTTTCCTACTTTGAGGGCTCGGCGCTGTCTTTTGCAGCAATACCATACCGCAGAAAATCGAGAAACTGCTCGATCGTTTCCATCATTGTCTCATTGTACGGGGGCCCAACCCGTTCAAGATAGTATTCAATAACAAGAGTATACATGGAAGTGATGATGTAGGCCTGCATCTCGGTATCGATGTTGGCTCGGACCTGGCCCTTGGCGATAGCTTGTTCCAGTAAGGCTTCAAAGAATTCAAGTCCGGTAGGCATGGCCTGCCCGGTGACCCTTTTGTAGATGGGCGTCCCCTTGCTTGCCAGGAATCTTTTGCTTATCTCGGCATATTGCGGGTGCAACACTGCGAATTGAATTCCCGCCCGAGACAGTTCTCGTAGCAGGGCAAAAAAGTCATATCGCTCGGGATTTTGCACGACAGAGGCCAGATACTTGAGCTTTTCGTCGGTGATCAACTGGATGAGGTACAGGAACAGGTCGCCCTTGTCTTCGAAGTATTGGTAAAAGCTGCCTTTGGCAATGCCGGACCTGGCTACTATGCGATTGATGCTGGCCTGGGCGAACGAGTGCGCGGCAAACTCGCCAACGGCAGCCTGGCAGATCAGGGCACGCTTTTCTTCGGTCAGGTTAAAGAATGTCTCTTTTGGCATCGTCCGACCTTGCAAATGACCCCGCAGTCATATGACCAATGGGTCACATTGTAGATCCAAGGGCCGGGCTTGTCAAGCGGCGCGGTGACCATGGCCTGGTACCTGGCAGCCAGGGCCGGCCTGGGGTGGGGTGTCAACAGGCCGGGTTTTGACAAACGCCCGGCCCGGTGCTACAATGCTGGCATCTCCCGGGATGGGGGTTGGCAGAAAAGAAGGAGGACGCGTGACCACGCCGAACCTGTTACACGAACTGGAAGTGGCCGTCGACCTGGCCCGCCGCGCCGCCTCGACCATCATGGACCACTATCACACTCCGATTTCCGTCGAGTATAAAGAGGGGAACGAGCCGGTGACGGCGGCCGACCGGGCCGCCGATAGGATTATCGGGCAGGGGCTGCGTGAGCAATTTCCGGCCGATGGGCTACTGAGCGAAGAGTCGGCCGACGACCCGGCCCGGCTGGAGCGGGAGCGGGTCTGGATCGTCGACCCGCTGGACGGCACGGCCGACTTTATCGAGCATACCGGCGACTTTGCCGTGCAGATCGCCCTCACCAGGGGCGGCCGGCCGGTGCTGGGCGTGGTCTACCAGCCGGTGCAGGGCCTGCTATTCCATGCCCGCGAGGGGCAGGGCGCCTACCTGGTGCACGACGGCGAGCGCCAACGATTGCACGTTTCGGCGGTGTCGGCCCCGGCAGCGATGTGCCTGGTGGCCAGCCGCACCCACTTTTCGCCGTTTATCCAGGCTGCCTACCGGGCGCTGGGCATCGAACGGGTGCGACAGGCGGGCGGCGTGGGCGTCAAGATCGGGCTGCTGGCCCGCGGCCACTGCGACCTCTACCTGGGGACCAACGTCTGCAAGGAGTGGGACCTGTGCGCGCCCCACGCCGTATTGCTGGAAGCGGGCGGCAGGTTTACCAACCTCTTTGGCGAGCCGATCGCCTACAACCGGCCGGGAGTACAAGACTGCCACGGGTTGGTGGCCAGCAACGGACAGGCCCACGCCGGGATTGTGGCGGCGCTGGCCCCCCTGCGCGACGAGATGGAGTGGTAGGGCGACATGAAACCCGGCCGGCGCCTCGCCTTGCTGTTGGTTCTACTGGCTGCGGTGCTGGCCGCCTGCGGATCGGGGGCCGAGGATCCGGCGGGGAGGACCCCGGCCGCCGAGGCTTCGCCGCAGCC
>JAFGJF010000215.1 GCA_016929205.1 Anaerolineae bacterium | reverse complement strand
CGCTCGCGCACAACGCCGCCAATGTTCTCGTTGCGTCGCGAGGTGATGACGATAGGCGCACCGGCCAACCTCCCCAGCACCCGTCCGGGGAGGTTGGCGTGGAACATCCAGGTATGGACGATCGCCGGCCGCTCGTCGCGCAGCAGGCGATAGAGTCGTCCGAAAGCATCCCATCGCCACCTGGCGGTCATACCCAGGTCGGTGACGGGGATGCCGAGCGCGCGGATGCGCTGGGCCACCAGGGCGTCGCCGTTGTAAAAACAGGCGACTGTTGGGGCGAAACGCTCGCGGTCCAGGCCGGCGAGCAGGCGCAGGAGAGCCAGTTGGGCTCCGCCAACGTCCAGCTCGGTAATAAGATGGAAAACGGCCGTTTTCTCCACAGATCTGAATTTCCGATATCGCGTCTACCCTGAGACGTATGCGGCCGGGCGTTCGTCTACCTGTCGCAAGAACCTGAAGGGCAGAAACGCCAGATGTACCACTGAGAGAGACCGGGCTCGACCTCTTCAGGTATACGTAGCATCGGCAGCAGACGCTCTCGCCAGTGATCGGGTTCGTCGTATAGAGTCAGCACGGAGTCAACAAACGGGTCTCTGTAAAAGTAATCGGCCACATAGCCGACCCCCTCCTCCTCCAAAAAACGCACCACCGTGCGATCCTTGATGTGCTGGAAATACGCCGGACTGTTCACCAGCCCATCGAGATTGACCACGGCGCGCTCTGAGAAATATCCGACCGTCCCTGCATTCCATACCCCGACCCGTGCATCCGCCGCCGTGTTGTGGGACAGCCATCTCGCCACGTCATACTCGTAGGGATAAGTTGTCCCACTAAAGCTGGGAGTGACCTGGAGGCGGATCAGCCATCCGGCAAAAGCTGCCATTGACAGAAGGCATACCAGGACGCCTGTACCCCGTTGCAGCGATGGGAGGGTCTTTGCCCGTTCCCACAGGCTGTCGAGGAACAATGCAATCAACATGCAGGATACGATCATCTGGGGAATGAAATACCAATATCGCTGGTGGCCAAAAAGATAGACGTTATAGTATACACACGTGACGACAGCGAAAGCGACCAGGGGAGTGAACGTCCACAGTTTTGGCAGCCTCCGGCCCAAGGGCTTGCGCAAGATCCACACAATGACCGCCATGACAGCGAGTACAGCCAATACGGGACCGATTCCCGATGGCAGGCCTAGCTTACCAAAAAGAATCCGGATCGCCTTCACCGCAATCTCGGCAATCTCATAGATTGGATCGGTAGATTTCCAGCGCTCCAGAAGGCGATGCACCAAGGGGATGAACCCTTGCCCTGCCAGGGCGCTGCGCTGCCGGGCCGAGAGAAAGGCTTTGACTCGCCCGCTGATGGGAACCGGGTGACCGTATACGAACACGTTCCAGGCCAGATAGGGGACCGCGAGAAGCGCGGAGAAAAGGGCGACCGGGTACAGTTCGGGTAGCGAGCGGATCTTTTGCCGGCGGATCTGGAGTGCGAGCAGATCGACAAACACGATGAGCGCAAAGAACCCAGCCTCCGTGCGGGCCAGGAACGTCAGGCCCAGAAGCAAACCCAGAATCGCCTTTTGATAAAAGGTCGCCGGTGTGGAGGCGGCGCGAAAGATTTCCCCATAGTACCAGGTGGTATAGATCAACAGGATGGCGTACATACCCCCTTCCAAACCACTGACGACACAGGCAAAGATACTGGGGAACGTGATCCAAACCATGGAGACTGTAAAGCCCGCCGTGCTGCTCACCTGCAGGCTGCGCAGCAGGCGAAACATCAGCACGGCAGACAAAGCCAGCAAGCCCACCTGCAGGTAGAGCGTCACCCGCACGGGAAGCATCAGGGGCTCTCGAAATGCATAGAATATCGGGATCAGCGAAAACTGCCACAAGGGCTGGAATCCATTCGTGGGATTGATCGTATCGAACGTGAAACCATGGCCGCGAACAACGTTGTGCGCGATCTTGAAGTAGTAGAAAGAATCGTCCGAGATGATCCCTTGAAGCAAGATTGTAGCAGGCAGGCTGGCGATGAACGTGCCCACTATGAGCGAGGTAGCGATCAAGATGATCAGTACGGTCCTGGTCCCATCGTTATCCACGGCGATCTCTACCTATCTCCGATATACTGAAACGTTTCTTGCCCGAAGCCGTTCTGGGAATCTCCTCGACATAGTTGAACGTGATGCGCATTCTGGGGCCGAAATAGGTGGACAGATGCCGCACAAAGGCAGCCTCGCTGGTTTCATCATAGTCGGGGCGACGAACGACGTTGACCTGTAGCCAGTCAGGTGCCCTTTGGACCAACTGGCTTTCGTCCAGACCTCGGATCTTGGGCAGAATGGTGGTCAACGCGCTGGCGCTGACAAACTGCCCCTCAGGTGTTGTCAAGATATCGGCCAGACGACCGGCTAACTGGCTTATCAGAGGCAAACCACGGCCGCAGCGGCAAGGCTCACCGCTGGGGATCGCAACGTCTTCGATGTCGTAGCGGATAAACGGCATCGCATAGTTGAACAAATCTGTGATAACGACGTGTCCTGGTTGGCCAGGCGACACCGGGTTGCCCGCCCCGTCCGTGAATTCCACGATCAGCCGGTCCCCGCTGACGTGCATCCCGTGATGCTCATCACACTCGGCCGCGATGACAGAGACCTCACGGCAGCCATAGCGATCGTACACTTTCGCCTGCAAAACCCGCTCGATCAAGTCGCGCTGATCTGGAAACAACATATCGGTAGAAGTGATGATTCCATCGGGCGGGGGGAGATCTGTGACGCCCCGTTCGTCGAGATAGGCTGCAAAATGAGTCAGCATGGAAGCATAAGCCTCAATGATCTGCGGGCTTTTGTGGCGGACATAATCGGCCAAATCGGCCATATCCTCGATAGAGAAATAGAATGCATCGAAAGTATGTTCCCTCAGTAAAAGAGCGCGCAATTGGCCCCT
>JAFGJF010000214.1 GCA_016929205.1 Anaerolineae bacterium | reverse complement strand
TGGCTGCACTATTTCCGGCGATACCACGGGCAATATCACCGGCAGCGATCCCAACCTTGCCGCCCTGGCCGATAACGGCGGCCTCACCTGGACGCGCGCCCTGCTGGCTGCCAGCCCGGCTTATAACGCCATTCCCGCTGCCAGTTGCACCCTCGTGGTCGATCAGCGCGGCATGGCCCGCCCGCAAGGCGCTGGCTGTGACATAGGCGCATTCGAGGCCCGGCCGCCGGTTGCCAACGATGACAGCGCGGCGACGGCCGGTGTCGCCGTGCCGATCGACGTGCCGGCCAACGATGCGGACGACACGGCCCTGGACCGGACCACTGTGACTGTCACCGGTGGGCCGGGCAACGGCAGCGTGTCCATCGACCCCACCACCGGCGTGGTGACCTATACGCCCAATGCCGGCTTTACCGGCAGCGATTCGTTCACCTATACCATCCTCGACGAACATGGCTTTGCATCCAATGTCGCCACCGTTACCATCACTGTCACCCAGGCGCCCAATGCCGCCCCGGTAGCTCAAAATGACACGGCTTCGACCGTCCGGAACGTGGCCGTAACGGTCGACGTGCTGGCCAATGACAGCGATACGGACGGCGCGTTGGTGCCATCCAGCGTGACCATCGTTAGCACGCCGGCGAACGGCTCGGCCGTAGCCAACGCCGACGGCACGATCACCTACACCCCCGGCGCGGGATTTGTCGGGGTCGACACCTTGACATATACGGTTCAAGACGACGACGGAGAGACTTCCAATACGGCCACCGTCACCATCACCGTCACCCAGGCGCCCAACATTGCCCCCGTCGCCAACAATGACACGGCCACGACCAACCAGGGCGCAGCCGTGACGATCAACGTATTGGCCAACGACGGCGACGCAGACGGCACGCTGGTGCCAGGCAGTGTAACCGTGGTCAGCGCCCCGGCACACGGCACGGCCGTGGTCAATGCCGATGGCACGATCACCTACACGCCCAATGCGGCGTTCTCTGGCACCGACACCTTTACGTACACTGTGCAGGATAACGTCCAGGTGGTATCGAACGTAGCCACCGTCACCGTGACTGTCAACCAGGTCGCCGCCCCGGTCGAAATCCCGGAACCGGCGACGCTGCTCTTGTTTAGCCTGGGACTGGCCGCATTGGCCGGGTATGCCGCGCGAAAGCGCAACTGACTCGTCAATATATGCATGGACAAATCACACAATACGACAACAAGGAGATAACATGACCAAAATTACGTTTATCGGCGCCGGGAGTCTGGGATTCACGCGCGGGTTGGTGCGTGATATGTTGACCTTTCCCCTGCTCAAAGATGCCACCCTGTCTTTGATGGATATTGACCCCGAACGGCTCGAATTTGCCCGCAAGGCCGTACAGCGTATCGTCGACCTGGGCAACTATCCGGCCAAGGTTGAAGCGACGATGGATCGCGCTGAGGCACTCAAAGGCGCCGACGCCGTTATGTGCACCATTTTGGCCGGCGGCGTGGATGTGTGGCAGCACGACATTCTGATCCCCAAGAAATACGGTGTGGATACCAACGTCGGCGACACGCGGGGACCGTCGGGCGTCTTTCGCGCCCTGCGTACCATCCCGGTGATGCTGGGTATCGTCAAGGATATGGAAAAGTACTGCTCCGATGCGATCCTGCTCAACTATACCAACCCGATGGCTATGTTGTGCCGGGCCATGCAGCGCGAGTCGTTCATCAAACTCACCGGCTTGTGCCACAGCGTGCAGGGCACAGCCTATATGCTGGCCAAATGGATCGGCGCGCCGATGGACGAGATCACTTACACCAGCGCCGGGATCAACCACCAGGCGTGGTACGTCAAGTATGAATGGAACCACCAGGACGCTTATCCCCTGATTCGCAAGGCGGTCACCGAAAACGAAGACATCTATAACGAAGAACAGGTGCGCAACGAGATGTTCCTGCACCTCGACTATTACGTCACCGAATCCAGCGGCCACAACTCGGAATACAATTGGTGGTTCCGCAAACGCCCCGATCTGATCGAAAAGTATTGCACCCACGGCACCGGCTGGAACCCCGGCGAGTACGCCTACATTCTCAAGGAATACCGCGGCCGCGAGGACACGTGGAAGGCGGAGGCTGAAAAGTGGTTTGCAAAAGAGACACCGATCAGCCTGGAGCGAGGGCACGAGTACGCGGCATCGATCATCAATGCCTGGAAGGGTGGCGAGATATTCTGGTTCAACGGCAACGTGCCCAACACCCATCTGATCACCAACCTGCCGGAAGGCGTCTGCGTCGAAGTGCCGGTATTCGTCGACAAGGCTGGCTTCCATCCCGTACCGGTTGGCGATCTGCCGCCGCAGTGCGTGGCCTTGAACCACGTCAGTGTGATGGTCGAAGAGATGGCCGTCGAAGCCGCGTTGACGGGCGATCCGCGTCTCGTCTTCCAGGCGCTGTGCTACGACCCGCTGACGGCGGCGGTGCTCTCCTTGGCCGAGATCAAAGAGATGGTCAACGAGATGCTGGCCCAGAACCGCGACTACCTGCCGCAGTTCGAGCATTTTGAGGCATAGAAAACAGTTCATCTACTTGTGCGGGCATTAGCCGCCATCGTTGCGCACCCCTGGCCCCGCTCAGCAACGACTGGAAAAAACTCCAAGCCCTACATACCGTAGGGCTTGGAGACACTCAAGGTGAGTCGAGGCAAATGATGACCACACCACGTCCGATACGCCCTTCTGATTGGCAGCCGGCGCCTATTCGACCCGGCCAATATTTCAACGAGCGGCCGTTGTCTGGCTTTAGCCGCGTCGATGGGTTGAGCGGCAACCCCCTTCACCCTGCATTGCCGGGCGACGCGTTTGAGGCGAGGCTACAGCAGTCATTTGCCGCCCTCAAACGCGCCTATCCCGACGTCCACGTCGCGCGCCATACGGTGCACATGCCCTACTATGACGGGCCGCAATTGCCCTCGCTCGACGACTATACCTTTGTCGACGCCCCGCGCTCGCTGAGCACGACCTCGATCACCGTGCTGCTGCTGCCACGGCAGCTGCTGCCGCATTCGCCCGGTGCAAGGTCAACGCTGGGCTATTATTTTGACGGTGACGCGCTGCTCTCGCTGCGAACACGCACTCAACAACACCCTTTTTCCGGCGTCGCCGGCAATATGGGCTACTATATGACCCGGGACTTGATCGAGAACAAAGTTTGGGCGCACAACCGCCGTTTTCCCCGTTTTCCGCTGCCGCCGGTGCGCGCCTATCTGGGCTTTTATTGGAAGCCCGAGGGCGGCACGTTTCAGGGCGTACGCCCGGCTGCGGTCGGCGTGCGACACGACGACATCGTCGACATCTTGCCCCGGCTCGACATCAATCGCTACGAGGTACACCTTGCCGGACGCACGATCGACGTCAGCGCGCTCGACGCCCCGCAGGCCGTTGACAGCGACGTGGTGCTGTTCACCCCGGCCCTGCACACGCCAGAGATCGACGCGCTGATCGCCGAAACAGAACGCACAGGCGGGCAGTCGACTGCCTGGCAGAGTTTTGCACCGACCATCCCCTTGCCCGATGCCGAACGTCGCGTGCATCTCTTTGTCGCTAACCAGGGCAATGGACATTGGCCGCAGGAATATATCGTAGCTGTGTGGCGCGGCACGGCCCCACTGCCTTCCTTTGGCGCGGTTTTGTCGTTCAAGGCCGACCTGTTTGACGCGTTATTTGGAGAAACAGACTTGATCGGCCAGCCGGTGCGCGTGTATCCAGGCGGAGGCACGCCCTTTTCCCAGTATCGACAAATGCTGGGCGGATTTGCCCCCGCCGTCGTCGATGGCGAGCACATTTTCTGTGTGGATACCGTTGCGCAGTTGATGCGACAGGTGAGCTGCTATGGCAATGCCACTTCCCCCCTTGCCTTGTCGGGGCAAGAAAGCCGCAATTTCGATCCATACATCCGCGAACCTGCCGGCTGCCTGGTGCAAACCACAGAGCGGATCGGTTGGGTGTTTTTTGACGGGCGGCACGAACTGAGCATCGGGACCAGTGTCGTCGATGTCGCCCTGCTCCTGAAAAAACTGGAAACGCACGGGCTACTCGACGACCAGCGCATTCAACAAGCCATTTTCGTCGATGGCGGCTCGGCGATGAAGGCGTACCATGTTGAGAGCAGCGGCACAAAGGTTGATCTGCGCATTCTCAACCGCGTCGCCGCCGGAAGCCGCAACGGCCCCGGCAATGACACCGACGGGCTCAATTTGTATTCGTTGTTATCCATTGGGTTAGGAGAGCACTGCTAGCGACGCCCCCTGGCTTCGTTCAGCAACGACTGGGAGTCCTTCAAGACCCCATCCCACATCTGGCCCCGCGGGCAAAAGTAAACATGCTCACCCTTGATACTTTTATCGACTCCTACTCATCCCGCAATCGGCCACAGGGTTGTGAACAAGCGCACCCACAGGATCATCAGCGTGGTCGGAACAAGCCCGAAGGAAAAGATGGTCCCATAGATCGCCTGGGTTTGGATAGACGCAGATGCCTGTACATACGACGTGAGTGACCCGACGAACAGATTGCCCAGGCAATGGACCAGTATGGCCGGCCACAGGCTGCCTGACTTGAGGACGAGGACCCCGTAGAACAGCCCGGTGAGAGTCGACCAGACGACCTGTCCAAGCACCCACGCCATTTCTCGCCCTGATGGTGCGCCCGTAAAATCATCCATTGCAGCGGGGCAATGACCCTACTTTCTGCGGATGAGAAAGTTGCTCAGCGTCTAACCTGGAACTG
>JAFGJF010000213.1 GCA_016929205.1 Anaerolineae bacterium | reverse complement strand
GCGGTTGACCAACTGGTCGATAACCTGGATGTTTTTGCTTGTTATGGGGTCAAATAGCAAACAGGATGGGCTGTACCAGTACATCAACATCGGCGTCTATACAAGGAGATGAAGGCCAGCCAGATTGCCGACACGCGCGTCCATTTTGAACGCGGGCAGGGCTACATGCTGGCTTCGACGTGGCTGCAGGCGCCGCCGCCGGAAGGGCCGAATCACTGCCCAGGTGGCACTGGCACTGCGGACGATCCCGGCATCCGTTGGTGGCTGGATTTCCTGCAGGAGGCGTACGGCCCGTCCGATCTCAGAGATAGAAGATGAGAGAAAAAATGAATAAAATTCGAGTCATTCTGGACACCGATATCGGCGGCGATATTGACGATACCTGGGCATTGGCGATGCTGCTCAAATCGCCCGAGTTGGACCTCAAACTGGCCGTCACCGATACCGGGGATACGACCTACCGCGCCCGGGTTACGGCCAAGTTACTCGAGGTCGCTGGGCGGACGGACGTGCCGATTGGGATTGGCCTGCACCAGGGCGACGGCGGCGGGCCGCAGGCGGATTGGGTGGCTGGCTATGATCTGGCCAATTATCCCGGCACGGTATACGAAGACGGCGTCGGGGCATTGATCGAGACGATTATGGCCTCGGCCGAGCCGGTGACATTGATCTGCATCGGCCCGGTGCCCAATATCGCCGCGGCGTTGGAGCGCGAGCCGCGCATTGCCGGACGGGCGCGTTTCGTGGGCATGCACGGCAGCGTGCGCCTGGGTTATGGCGGCAGCCCGCAAGTCAGCGACGAATACAACGTGCGCGCCGATGCCGCTGCCTGCCGCTCTGCGTTTGAAGCATCATGGGACGTGACCATCACCCCCGTCGATACCTGCGGGCTGGTTCAACTTAAAGGCGACAAGTATGTCCGTGTGCGTGACTGTTCCGATCCGCTGGCGCGGGCGGTGATCGAGAATTATCGCATCTGGGCTCAACACGTCAACTGGACCCAGGCCGATGCCGAGGTGCGCAGTTCTACGCTCTTTGACACGGTTGCCGTATATCTGGCCTTTTCGGAGGACTTGCTTGAGATGGAGGATTTGGGCATTCGTGTGACCGACGATGGCTTTACCGTCATCGATGAAGGGGCTAGGGTCATTCACTGCGCGACGGGATGGACCGACCTGCCCGCGTTTGAGGATCTGTTGGTGGAGCGGCTTACGTTGTAGTCGAGTTTGATAGATCAACGTTTGGTGTCGTTTGACGATGATGGGCCTGGTAGTAGAGCAGCACCGATAGCACAAGCGCGGATAGAACCTGGATCTGGCCTATTGCACGCGCGACCAGGCCGTTGGGAAGATTGTAGCCAAAGAACAGGAGGCGGGCGAATGAATATCGCCATCATTGGCTGCGGTTGGGCCGGCCAGCGTCACGCCCAGGCTTGCGCGGTCCTCGGCATCCGAATGTGTTATGCCGTCGACATCGACTTATCTCGCGCCGGATCATTGGCTGATCGCCTGTCACGGATCGCTCACAAACCACGCATCACGACCGACTATGGCGATGCTCTGCGCGCCCCTGACGTCGATGCTGTTAGCATCTGCCTGCCTCACAGCTTGCACGCCCAGGTGGCAATCGACGCGGCGCAGGCCGGCAAGCATGTGCTGGTTGAAAAACCGCTCGCGGCCACTCTTGAGGAAGCCGATCGAATGATTGCTGCGGCAGACGAGGCCGGCATCGTATTGATGGTTGCCGAGAATGTGCGCTTTGACGCGCTGTATCTCAAGGTGTGCGATCTGCTGCGAGATGGCGTGATTGGTAAACCGGCGCTGCTGCACATGACCCGGCAGTGCTATTTGCGCGACTCGTTTCTTCAAGATCGTCCCTGGTTCCTTGACGTTCAAGTGGCAGCCGGCGGGATCATGATGTCGGGCGGCATCCACGACTTTGAGGCGATGCGTATGTTGATCGGCGAAGTGGAAAGCGTCTATGCTTTGCGCGCGCCGCAGCGATTTCTGGAAATGCAGGGCGACGATACGAGCGTGGCCGCGATCTGCTTTCAAAACGGTGCCGTCGGCACGCTGGTCGAGAGTTTTATCATGAAATGTCTGACCACCGCCGCCGGACCTGAAATGCATACCCTGCGCATTGACGGTGAATTGGGGCACATTGCCTGGGACGGAGGTCGCACGATCCGCGTTTTTAGCGAACACGAACGATGGCAAATGGCCGACCATCTTGTTCAGCACGAGATTGATGTGCCTGTTGTTGACTCGTTCAATCTGTTGCTGACGCATTTTGTCGAGTGCGTTGAGACCAGCCAGGAGCCGATCACCGGCGGCCGTTCGCAGCGTGTGCCGCTGGCTTGTGTGATGGCTGCTTACGAGTCGATGCGGTCAGGGCAGCCGGTCAAGCCTATGTCAATCGGAATGGAGGGCTTAGCCGGTCAATGACAACCCATTTGCGAGTTTTGACGTGACACGCAGACACGATCGTGGGGAAAGCAGCTTGTTGCGGGCCTTGTATTTTGTTTACTATGGCAGTTCTTCGGCCTGGTTTCCGTTTTTTAATGTCTATTTGCAGCAACTTGGGCTGACCGGACTGCAAATCGGCGCACTATCCGGTCTGCGCCCTGCGGTGTCGGTGATCAGCCAGCCACTGTGGGGTGTGATTGCCGATCTGTGGGGGCGGCGGCGAACGTTGATTCTGTCCACGCTGTTGGCGACGCTGACTATTCTGGGGTTTGTGTGGACCCGTCACTTTTGGCTCATTGCCGTCTGGATGGTTGTTTATGCCTTTATCGCCAACCCGGTCGGGCCGTTGATCGACAGCCTGGTGCTGGATTACCTGGATCGGAAACCGGCGGCCTCGTATGGCCCGCTGCGTATGTGGGGGGCGGTAGGTTGGGCAGTGATGTCCTTTACCGTAGGACGCGTCATTGCCGGGCGCGATAT
>JAFGJF010000002.1 GCA_016929205.1 Anaerolineae bacterium | reverse complement strand
GCCACTTTCACGACATGGATGCAGACGATGGACTGTCATTCCCGCACGTTTTTAGCGGGAATCCAGGTTCTTTTGTGTCTGTAGATGTCCGATAGAGACATATGGATGCCCGATAGAGACAGTCGGGCATGACAACCCAAGCGTAATGTAAAACGTCAACAGAACCTAGATGGGACACGGAGACGACCTTGAGAATATCCGTGCTCGTCCGTATCCAACACATGGGCAGATGGGAAGCGGATGAATGCGGGAACAACCTTAGCAGGAAAGATGCAGCGCGGCGGCGATTCGCCTGTCGCCCACCGCCAGATCGTTGTACAGTCTGACCGCTTTGCTGGTATTGGTGATATGCAGGTCGATATGTCGTTTTTCCAACTCGGCCCGCGTTGAGGCCGGCACCTTCATCAGGTTAAACGCGCCCGTGCCAACAACGAGAATATCGGGCTCTGCCTGGAGGGCTGTGTCCAGATCGGCCACAGACAAATTGTGGCCCTCTTTACGCCACCACCCATCCCACACGCGATCCGGCAACATGATCACGTCGCGGGTATAGGTGCGTCCATCGATCGTGATTTGGCCAAAAGAATAGCGTTCAATCTTGATGCTTCACCTCGTCTCTGCGGCGTATGCCGCGCGTTTTCAAAAACGCTTCTACCGAGTCGGCAACCTGTTCGCGAGTCAGTTCGTCGGTTTTCAGATAAAAATCACAATGCGCGCGTGCGTGCGAGAGCCGCTGCTGCTGTTCTGCCAGCCGCTGCTGTGTCCAATCGGATCGATTTTGGCGCAAGGCAATGGTGGGCAGGTCGGCGTCCAAATAGATGAGTATATCGGCATGCGAGAACTTTTTCCAAAGTTGGGGGACAAAAGAGTGTTCTTGCGTGCAAGCCTTGATGTTGAATCCGCACGAGCCCAGGTTATTCACCAACGTACTTTTGCCTGCTGCACACGGCCCTACCACTACAATTTGTAAATGATGTCCATCATCGTCATCCATCGATTGGCCCTCGAACACGGATTGGCAAGACAACCGACATACGGCGCGCGCCATCGCTGTCGGATTCGTCTGGCAGCACAGCAACCACGAGCACGCTGATGTCGTCGCCGGGCCGTCCCTGATCGCAAGCAACCGCCTCATCCAAAACAGCGTCAGCAACGACCTGCGCCGCCGCCTTTTCCTGGGCGATGAGACGCTGGACCAGCACCGGCACATCCACGGACCGGCTGCAGCGCTGTCCGGCGTGGAGAACGCCATCTGTAAAAACAACTACATATGTATAGGGCTTGATTGGCAGTTCAGTCATCACCGGCTTGGTCCAGGTGCGGATGCCAACCGGCTCTGACGATTCATCCAAGCGCATCAGTTGTTTACCATCAAAAACAAAAGTTGGGCAATGACTGTTGCGCGAAAGGACAATGGTCTCGGTCTGCAGATCGACGGAAACAATGTTCAATGTCGCCGAGACCTTGCCGCCGCGCATCGTGCGCAAATAGTCGTGTGCGGCGCGCGCGACAGCCCCGTCTCGCACGCCATCTCCCAGCAGCGAAATGGCCTTGCGCACGACAATGTTGCTGATCGACTTGGCGGCCTTGCCGCTGCGCTGCCCATCGACCAGGACCAGTGACAGGCCGCCATGGGGTCTCTCAATCATCTCTAGCGAATCACCACTTTCGCTAGTGGCATATTTGCCCACCTTGGCGGCCGCGACCTCGAGCGTGAACTGAGGCATAATCGTTTTCTGCTCCAAGCTATAAAATAACCTAGTGCGCAGTCAATACGGCGCGCTGGGTATTCGAAAACGGCGAGATCTCGTCGTACCGCAGCGTGATCAAATCACTATCACCCAAGTCGCTCCAAACAGAGACAAACAATGAGGTATCGGGATTTCCATCCAACTCGCACACCAACGACGCGCCATCCATATGTGCATCCGCCAGGTGTGTGTGATACCTGGCGCGCGCATAGGCAGCGACGTCGGAATAGCGCGCAGGCCATCGTTCATAACAGGCAACACGGCGATCGATCTCGTGCCACAGGGCGCGCCAGTCTTCGAGGGTGACAGAGGCAATCGTCTGCTCATTCGTCCTTGGGCTGGCGAAAAAGAGCGCGTTCAGGCCCAATCGAATCTGGCGAACCGCAGCTTGGGCCATGGCATCCCAGTCATCGATCCTGCACTGCCCATTCCAGCGCGTATGGCCCCACATCAAATCGTCGTCCGCCTTGTTGTTTTCGCGCAAGCGATAGGATCTCGGCCCGGTTGGGATAGCAGCGCGGTGAAGCGAGCGCCCGCTGGTCACGACAAAAAAGTCGGGGGCTTGGGGAAGAGGCGAAATCGTGAAACCAGGGTGATCATAGGGCGCAGCCCCCCACAATCGATGGTCTCCGTCATACGACTCGCCTGGAAGGTGGTTTTCCAACGTGAATTGCACCCCCCGATCCAGCAAAAACGGCAGCGCGTTTTTACCCAACTGGCCACAATGTGGATTCAGGGTGCGCGACCAGGGCACGCCGTAGCGGGCCAACTGCTTGTCGATCGCCGCCAAACGCTGCGCAAGTTCGGTCGCGGGGATTTCGCCGCCGTCGGCGCGCGCGTAAAGCAGGAAGGCGTCGTCCCACGTCGCCGCGTGCGGTGAAAACTCAGCCTGACCGGCCCGGGCATAGCGCCGCATCGCTTGCACCGCCAGGTCGGCAAAACCGCTTTGTCCGCGCACCTCGCTGATCGCATCGATGTCGTCGGGGAAAATGCCGACGTGAGGCACAAAGCCATACTCGGCCAGCGGCTCGATCCAGGCGAAATCGTGCGAGCCGATCGCGTCGCCGACCACAGCCGTCGAAAAAGGTGGCATGGACAGCATCGCAAACGGCTTGCGCGCCGCCCAGACCATGCCGCGCCACAAGAGATCATCCAACCCTTCGCCGTGGCCAAAGAGTTCGCGCAGCCACAAAACCGGCGGCAGCGCCCACTGCACCACGCGCCCCCGCCCATATTCGGTGACCCACATGGCCGGGCGCTGGCTGCTCTCGAGCAAGACGCGCACGCGCGACATACTCGGGGAAACACAGGTCAGTTCCAGTGGACGCTTGAAACGATATCGGCAAAACGCCAGGTCGCCGCCCGCCCCCTGCCAGCGGCTGACAAAGTGCGCGTTATCGACGGTCTGTGCTTGCACTGCCGGCTGTACGTCTTGGACATGGACGCCCAGGACGTTCTGAAGCGAGATAGGCAGATAGCCCAGATTGGCATCACCGCCCACGTACCCCAGGCCATCGGCTACAGCCTCGGCAATCGCCTGCGCCGTGTCCTGGTCCAATGCCGGTCCCAGGTTTTGCTGGGCCAATACGATCGCCGCGCACCCGGCGAGTTGCTCCGGCGAGATGGCCCCCGAGGCCAGATCGTGCAGGCGATAGGGCATGCCCCAATGGGTCAGCGCCGCGACAAAGGCCGGCTGCACGCACGAATACGTTTCGGCCTGGCGGCTGTCGCAGACCACCAACAGCGATCGATTGCCCTTGTTTGGAGCGGGTCCTTTGCCGAGCATATCCCATTGCCCTCCGGCCCACATTATACATGATTTCGGCGCCAGGGGCAATCAGCACGCCGGTTGAAGCAAACGTATTCTGTCGCACCCCTTTTATTCTCGCTTGACAAGCCCGCGATCGAGATAGACCTGCGCGGCTTCGCGCACCAACACTGCCGTTCGCGGCGCATGGTGTTCGTTTTCCAGCTCCTCGACCAGAGCCATCAACCACTCGTACGTGGCGCGACCAGGCCGCAGCGCCTCATAGATCTCGAACAGTTTCTCGTTCGAAACACGGGTCAATTCGGCCGCGCGGCGCAGGTTGTCGCCCAGTTGCCGGTACCCTGCCGCTTCGGCGGCGTCGGCCTGGCGCTGCAAAGTCTCGCCGCTGATCCGGAAATCCTCTGTCGTCAGCCTGCCGGCAAGCACGTTCTCCATATTCAGTTCGTCCAACGTGCGGCCGCTGGCCGAACGCGTGCTCTCATCCACCATCCCTTTTCCCCTTTACCCGATCCAATGCTGCCCTGGCCGACGTCGACAAAAAACCGGCATCCGTGCCCAGGGCGATCAAGTTGTACGCCTGCTCAGCCGCCGCCCTCGCGGCCCGGGCATCGAGACAAAAGATCCCCGTCGGCATGCCTGCCCGTTCACACTGCGTTTTGACCTCCTGGATGGCAGCCTGCACCCTGGGGTGATCGATTTGCCCCAGAACGCCGAGACTGCCCGACAGGTCAAATGGCCCGACAAAAATGACGTCGATGCCCGGCACCTCGAGGATCGAGGCGATATTTTTGACGCTCTCGGCGTGTTCCACCTGCAGCACGATCACCAGGCGCTCGTTCGCGGTACGAACGTACGCTTGAAAGGACATGCCATAATCGTGCGCCCGTGAGATGCCGACGCTGCGCCTGCCCTGCGGCGGATAGAGACTCCATTCGACCACCAGCCGCGCTTCTTCTGCCGTCTTGACCTGGGGCACGACGATGCCGTCACAGCCCATGTCCAGCGCCTTTTTGACCCACACTTCTTTGGCCTCCGGAATGCGTACCAGGCACGGGCAGCGCCCGCCGGCAGCCTGAATCATACGCTGGGCTAGGACGAAATCGGTCGGCGCGTGCTCAGTCTCGATCCACAGGTAATCAAAGCCAACCATCGCTAACATTTCTGCGACTTCGGTCGAGCCAATGGTGACCAGCGGGCCAACGACCGTCTCTCCGGCGCGCAGGCGTTCTTTCAAATCGTGCACGGCATCCTCCTAAACTTGCGGAATCAACTTGAGCAAAGCGACGTCATGACGCTCAACACGGGCCGTGAACTGGCGGGTGAATACGCCGAGATCCCGACCGGCCCACAGGTCGCGAACCAGGCAAGGACGCCGGTCGTGCAAACCGAGCGATTCCCAGGAGACTGACGAAATGCGCTGCTGTCGCTCGCCAAGGTTGAACAACCCGGCGGCAATCGAGCCATCTTGAAGCGGTTTAGCCCACAACTCGACGATCTCGCGGCCATAGGGTGTGACCCCGGCCTTGTATGCCTGCCGTCCCAGCGCATCCTGGTTGATGGCAATCACTTCACGATTAAGCAAAATGCCGCGCGTGGCTTGGTTCATATGGCGCACATCGCAGCCGATCATCAACGGTGACGCGAGCAGACACCACAAACTAAAGTGACTGCGGTACTCGGCATCGGTGCAGCCGCCGTGCGCGACGTTACCCTTGCCATACATACCCACGACCAGCATATCCGGGTCATTCCAGCGCCCCGG
>JAFGJF010000212.1 GCA_016929205.1 Anaerolineae bacterium | reverse complement strand
CGCGAGATTGGCATTCGCCTGGCAGTGGGCGCCCGGCGGCAGGACGTCGTGGCACAGTTTCTGTCGGAAGCGATCCTGATTAGTGTGGGCGGCGGCGTGCTTGGCGTCGCCGTTGGTATCCTGGTGGTGCCATTGGCCGCGACCCTCAACCGGGGCGTGGCCCTCCTGGCTCCACAGAGCATCCCTCTGGGCCTGGGCGTGTCCCTCCTGGTGGGGGTGATTTTTGGTCTCTATCCAGCTATGCGAGCCTCACGGCTGGATCCCATAGAAGCGTTGCGGTACGAGTGAGTTATTTTCATAACAATGGAGGAATAGTGAACATGAAACGGACGATGCTTATTGCAGGTGGCGTGGTTGTGCTTGTTGCCTTGTTAGCAGGTGCGGCCTTTGTGGGCACGCAGATGCTGGGGTCATCCCAAGATACTGCCGCAGATGACGGTCCGAGCGTGCGCGTGATGGAACTGGTCGCGGACGTCGGTAACGGACCGGTGTCTCTCAAGATCAGAATTGAACCGGCTCCGGAGCTTCCCGACAGCCCGGCTGCCGCAGCGGGTGTTTTTGTGCGCCGCCAGGACAACAGCATCTTTGTTGGAACCGGCAGCATCGAACTTGATGTGGAAGTAGATGGGGCCACCGGAGAGCAAAAGGTCAATCTCGGCCATTCCGGGCCCGAGATCGAAGTCATCGTCAGCCGGGACACGATCGTCTACCGGGACGAAACCGAGATGCCGACGGCCAATCCGGAGACAATGAAAAGTGGAGAGCAGACGATTCAGCAAGTGATCCGGGCTGTGGATTCACTGGAAGAGATCGGGCAGAACACCGAGCTTCAGGTCTGGGGCACACAGCGCGGCGACCGGGTCGTGGCGGACGTGATTGTCTACCGGATTGTGGATGACTTTTAGTTGACAAAGCACGTCAAAGGGAGTAAGGTTAACACTCTGACGGCAAGCAGTAAATGCGGTCAGGCAAAAAGGGCCTGTTTGTGGTGTTTTGCGGAGGGTGAAAGTGGTTCCCAAATCGATTCGATGGTGGCTGCCACTCAGCTATGTGGCTATCGCCTTGCTGGCTGCCTTTGCACTGGGTGCTTTGTTGCTCACCATCTTGCGCGGCTATTATCTGCAACGCGAGCTGGATTATCTGTCTGGAAATGCGCGGGCGATTGACGACGTTGCAACACGGTTGGTGTCGCTGGATGTGTCGACTCTTGTGCTCGAGTCGCAGCTTCGGAGTTTGGCTTTTCTCTCCCAGACGCGCGTGCGACTTTTTGATGCCACGGAGCAGGTTGTTGCCGATTCAGGAGACCCGCAAGGCCGTTCAGAGGTGGTCATGCTGTCCATGGTCAAGCTGCCGTCTTTTCAGCAGACCATGACTCAAACCTTTGGTGCTGAAAACTATCATTCTGTGATTGCCATTCAAGACAACCTTTCGGGGGCGAATGTTTACGAAACGACCCTGATCACGATGACCGGTTCTTCCAACCCATTGACAGGACAAGAGGCATTGTTGGATGAACTTGTCTCCTATATGCCGGCGGTTGGCACGCCTTTCGGCTTTGATTTTGACCCTGAGGCGACGTCGGACGGCTATCGTTCTACCCAAGTGGTTCGCCAGCCGCTCTATGACCTCGATGGGTCCTTGCTTGGTCACATCGAGCTTTCCGAGGGACCGGCGTATGGACGCCAGGTGTTGGAACGTGTCGCCTGGGGATGGGGCATAGCGAGTGGCGCTGCCGTTTTGTTGGCCGCCGCTGCGGGATGGTTGGTCAGCAGGCGGATCACGCACCCCCTGTCGTTGCTCACCCAGGTCACGGCGCGTATGTCCAAAGGGGATCTTGCTGCCCGAGCACACGTCGACCGCCAGGATGAATTGGGTGCGTTGGCACATTCCTTTAACGAGATGGCGACGCAGGTCGAGCAGACGGTTTCAACGTTGCGCCGGTTCGTCGCCGATGCCGCACACGAACTGCACACGCCATTGACGGCGTTGCGGACCAACCTGGAGCTGGCGCCGGATGACGGGTTTGTTAAACGGGCACAGGATCAGGTCGAGCGCCTGGAAAAACTGACCACGGGTCTTTTGAACCTGTCGCGCATTGAAGCGGAGAAACGCGCCCAGACACTCGAACCAGTCGCATTTGCCAAGCTGGTGCAAGACGTCGCCGAACTGTATGCGTCTCGCGCCGAGCAAGCCGGACTGGCTTTTGAGTTGACCATGCCGGCGCACCCTATCGTCGTCATAGGAGATGATCTCCAGTTGCGCGATGCACTCGGCAATGTGCTCGACAATGCGATCAAGTTCACGCCGCCAGGCGGAACGGTAGCCATGTCTTTGAGCCAGGAGGATGATCGGGTGGTGGTTCGCATCCGCGACACGGGCATCGGCATTCCGGCCGAGGATCTGCTGCATGTTTTTGACCGGTTCCACCGAGGGAGCAATGTCGGTGCGTATCCCGGGAGTGGATTAGGGCTGGCGATCGCCCGGGCGATCGTCGCCCGCTACGAGGGCACCATTGAGGTAGAGCGCGTTGTACCAGGGACACAATTCGTGCTTTTGTTGTCGGTGCACGATAGCGCCTGAGCGCGGCGCGGTAAACTTGCGACGGTCTCGATTCAGTTCGGCGGCATCCGCAGGGTACCGACGGCGAACAGGATGCTGGCATCGGCGGCCATGTGCGCCAGCACCGGCACCAGAAGCCCGCCGGTTGTGCGTGCGATCTGTCGCCACAACCAGGCTGCGGCGATCAGAACGGCGAGACCGAACAGCAGCCACGGCCAGCCGACGATCGGCCACAGGACGATGAGATGATACCCGGCAAACCACAGGTCGGACCAGGACAGGCACTTGTGCCTGCGGGATGAACGATCGCTTTTCGCGTTTGCGCTCTCCAGGTAACCCCGCCAAAACCCCTCTTCGAGCCAGGGATTGACCAGCGACCAGTAAACGACAAAGGGGAGCCAGCCCTGGGCCGGCAAATGCCATTCGGACAGACAGGCATCAAGGATACGTTGGCCCCCCGTCCATGGCCAGAGCCAGATCACGACGAGGCCGCTCAGCGCGGCGAGGATGGCGGCGAGCGCGAACCACAGCGGATGCCAGCCTGTCAAGAGACGTGATTTGAGGCCACGCCAGGCACGGGCGAGAGTGAGCACGGCGACAATGCCAAGGTGGTAGCCCACTAGCGCCGCCCAGCCGCTGTGCAGGAACCACAGGCCGATACCAACGGCCACATAGGGAACAGTGGGGGCGGCGAGGGGCAGCAGCACATCCCTGTATCGTTTACGAGCGGCCAATCTGCCCGCCTTATGCCAGGTGAGGCGACTGCCAGCTCTTGGGCGTATAGGCGTGCAGTTCGATGCGATTGCCATCAGGGTCGGTGATCCAGGCTTGCCAACTCTGATCTTTGCCCAGCTTGGGTTCACTAACCTCGATCCCGGCTTGGCGCAGGGCGTCGACGGTGGTGTTAATATCGTCGACCTCGAGGCAGATGTGCTTGTAGGATTGTTTTTCGGCGCGTTCGTCCAATTGTCCTTCGAACAGCTCGATAAAATTGCGTCCGCCGAGGTGCAGGTAGACGCCAAAGCGGCGTCCGGCGTCGTCGACAAAATCAAATGCTTCCTTGAGGCCCAGCCCGTCGCGGTAAAAGCCCAGGGCGCGTTCGAGGTCCGAAACGGTAAAACAGGCGTGCGCGAGTCCGGTAATCATGATGGTATGCTCCTTGAAATTGGGATTAGGTTGGTGTCTTTTGTCTCCATGACGGTTTAGCAAACACATTATACCACCATTGGGAAAAGAGTCACAGTGCAGTTTCGATCTCTTGCTCACCTATTCCGGTATAGAGGCTTTGGGTTCATGGCATTTTAAGAAACTAGGTTGTCCAGGAATTTCAATATCTCTTTACTCACATCTTCTGGATCGAGCAACCAGCCATAGGGATGCACCCATCCGCTGACTTGTACAATCTCTGCCTGCTCTGCTAATTCGCTTAATCCCTTCATTGCGGCCTTTTCCCGCTCATCATCTAGTTCTTTTTCCGCCAACATCAATAGGGGACATTTCACTTTTCGATAATAATCCTCAAAGCGATAGTGATAATAATGTTGCATATAGTCTGCCATCGCTTGTTTGCCCATACTTTTCGTGTATTTTCCTTCGTCTACCTTGTAAACGCCATATCTTTCTACCGCTTCAACATACTCGTTCCACCAACCATACTTTTCAAAGATGTGACGTCGATCATCCACAAACGCGTCAACCGAAGGAAAGATGGTCTCGGGGGCATTTCGCATCTTTTCTAGTTGATCGGCTACATGTTCTTCGAATTCTGTCTCCGAACCTTCCCAAGTGCCATAAGGGCCATATTCGCTAGACAGTGCACCGTCGCATACTAGCGAGATCACCTTTTCGGGATAATTGGCCGCTATACTCAGTCCCACCTCTGCGCCAGTTGAGCTACCGACAATATGAGCCTGCCCAAGTTTGAGATGATGCATGATTCCAATGATATCGCGGGCCATTTCATCAATATGATAGCCATCTTGGGGTTTATCTGATTTGCCGTGCCCCCGTAGATCAACCAGTATCAAGCGATACCGATCTTTGAAATAGGGAATGATTCGCTGCCACATCATCAAGTTTGCGCCGCCAAAATGCAAAAAAATGATAGCGTTTCCTTCTTGTTCGTATTCTCGAATCTGCAATTCGATCTGATTCACTTTCACACGCGTCTCATTCATTTTCGTCTCCCAAAATAGTCGCTACTGAAAAATCCAAAAATGTATACCTAGAACAAATGGCAAGCTAACGTTGAGTTGGCTGCCGCTCAACCCGCTGCCGATGTGCACACGCGGTAGTGTGGTCGACTCTAGCACGTGTTAGCCAGGTTAACTCGAACGATCGTTATCCTGACGGTCCGGCAGGCAGCAAACCACTGCGCAGAGCAATGGATACGGCCTCGGCGCGCGAGCTCGCGCCCAGCTTGTTAAAGATGCTCGTGACATGCGCTTTGACCGTACGCTCGGAGATGCTTAACTGCAAGGCGACCTCTTTGTTGGTTGCGCCTTGAGCCAGCAGGGCCAGTACCTGTCCTTCCCGCTTGGACAGTGTTTCCGGCGCAACCTGTTGTGGCCCTTGCAGGTGGGCCACGACTTTGTCGATCACCTCCGAGGGCAGCAACGATTCTCCCCGTGCGGCGGCGCGGATCGTCTCAAAGAGCACCTTACGGCTAGTGTCCTTGAGCAGGTACCCGCGTGCCCCGGCTCGCAGTCCGCGCACAATATAGTCGTCGTCATCATAGGTGGTCAGGATGACGATCTGGACGTCCGGATATCTGGCCTTGATCTGCCGGATGGCCTCGATACCATCCATGCCGGGCATGCGCAAATCCATCAACACCACGTCGGGTGCGCTTTCCTGGACGAGCCGCACGGCTTCAGCGCCATCCGTCGCTTCGCCTACCGGGAGCAGGTCGGGAGCGATGTCCAGAATGGCGTGCAGTCCCTCTCGCACGACCATGTGGTCATCGGCGATCAACACGCGGATCATATGGCATCTCCATTTCCAGTGTCACCGTTGTTCCTCTGCCCGGTTCGCTACGCACGGCAAGTTCTCCTCCCAGGTGCCCGGCGCGCTCTTGCATCCCACGCAGTCCATAGGCATCCGGCTGCCCCACGACCTGTTTGGGATCGAACCCGCTGCCATCATCCTGGACGACCACGCGCAGTCGATCGTTGCCCGCTTCCAGCCGGACCAGGACGTGAGCCGCATGGGCATGGCGGGCTATATTGGTCAGACTCTCTTGGACGATGCGCAAGATATCCTGCGCTGCCGCTAGAGGCACGTCCAGCGATCCAGCATCGACCTGAAAGGTGGCCTGTATCCCGGTCGTTGCTGCAAACTCGTCCACCTCGTGGCCCAAAGCGTCCACCAGGCTGTTGTGTTCCAACGCTGTCGGGCGCAACGCGTGTATAGCGCGCCGGGCTTCGTGCAGCGTCGTCCTGGCCCGGGCCATTGCTCGCTGGACGGTCTCCTGGGCCTGGGGCGCGTTGTCCTCCTCCAGGTGACTGTCGGCGGCTTCCAGTTGCAGGATCAATCCCGCCAGTCCCTGGGCCAGCGTATCGTGCAGTTCTTGGGCCATGCGCTGCCGTTCCTGACCGATCGTCAGTTCCTCGACGCGATCGGCATATGCCCGCAGCTGGCGGTGCGCGTTTTCCAGTTCGTACAACAGGTTTTGCGCTCGTTCGCGGGCTTGCATCTGCCGGGTAAAGAGGGCGACGTAGACGACGACAAAGGACAGGGCAATGCCGAGGGAGGGTAAAAACTGGACGAGGTCCTGCCAACCCCAATACGTAACTAGGTGATAGGTCGAGAGGACAATACAGAGCAGGACGGCCGCGGCAACCGCGCGGCCATTGGGCCACAGCACTGCGATGGCCATCCCGGTCAATCCCATATAGAGGGCGATGGCCAGCCAAGAACCTGGCGTCAGCAAGCTAACGACAAAGGCCAACAGCACTTGCACGAAAAAATAGATCGGTAGGATCCGCGGCTGCTTTTGGAACAAGCCGGCACTGAGCCAAAGCAGGACAACGTGGGCGAGGATCAAGGTCGTGAGCAGCGCCAGGCGCAGTGGCTCTCGCAGACGGGGATCTCCCCGGAGAGTGATCACATAAGCGGCGACGATGACCAGCGATTCGACGACAAAAAAGAGCCATCCCTCGGTCAGGCCCTCCTGCGAGTGTTCGATGTTGTCATTTCGTTGGTTCATGTCCAGACCTCCAATTCATT
>JAFGJF010000211.1 GCA_016929205.1 Anaerolineae bacterium | reverse complement strand
TCCTTTGATGTTCGCCTTCCATGAACTGCTGTATTTTTTCGTCGTCGCCTGCGGGAATGGCGCTCACCAGGCGCGTTTTGAGGTGATCGGTCAATATCTGCTCAAAGTGATTCCGGCGCGCTCTTTCCCTGTCGCTGAGGTGGGAGGGGGCTTCCGCGCACGCGACCGTGTATTCGGGACCCAGGACCCACTCGAAAATGGTCCTGGCGCGTTCGATGTGATAGTCCGACGTGACGACGATACAAGACCTGATACCAAGCGGTTCGAGGCAGTCCTTTTTGACAAACCAGGCGTTTCCGATCGTGTCGACCGATTGGTTTTCGTAGAAAATACACGCTTCAATGTCCTGTTGGGCGTGAGAAAGATGGTCTGCCTGAGCCTCTGCCGCTTTGGTGATGAGGTAGCTTTTCCCCACTTCCGCCTCGGTTTTGGGGCCGGCGACACCGGGATCGATGCTTGCCATGATCGAATATTTCCCCGTGGTAATGATCACATCCACTCGTCCTTGCTCAAAAAGGGCGTAGGCTTTGTCCAGCCTTTCTTTGGCTTGCGCTTCGGGTTCGTACCAGGTCTGGCCCTGGACCTTGACTTTTTTCAGCCCGCCGCCCAACACAATGGCGGCTGTTTTCTCGAGACGATCATGGCTTGACATACACCCTCCTTGAACGGATTTTGGTTGAGCGCGATAATCAATCATCTATTCTGAAACCCATCGTGATTGTACCACAAAGTACGCTGCCGGACAATACATTGTCGTGTTTGACAAAAGGTCGGACAACGGCTAAAATGCCCCGGTACGGGATGGTTCGGAAATAGGGTAACACTCTTGCTGGTCCGCGCGGCGATAAATCGTCGCGCTACGGGGCAGCGCCGGATAAATCCGGCTAAAATGCAATCAACAAGCACCGTTTACGGGGTAGCACGGTGTCTTTAGCACCGTGCGGTCGTGGCAAAAGTGTTACCTTGTTTCCCTCACAGAATGAACCATCCCCCCGGTAAACACAATTGCGCGGAAAGCCAAGTGGTGATATCATTGACCTACCGGGGATCGAGGGAGCGCCCGGCGTGCGTATCTCTGCCTCTCTCTCTGTCTCTCTCTATCTCGCTCTTCACCGTCGCCGGAGGCGATATGCAGCGCTCTCAATCTGCCCTGTGGCAGCGCCTGGTTGCAACGCTGGGCTGGACCCGCTCCAGCACCGTCCTGATGAGCACCTTTATCGCCACCCTGGTCCTGATCGGGCTCGTCTGGTGGCCGCTGGCCAAAGAACAGCTCGACCTGATCGATTGGTCCACTCCCTTGTGGCGGCAGGTCGACTGGCTGCTGCTCTTTTGTTTTGCCGTCATGTCGCTGCTGATCGTCGCCGGGGCGGATCTCAAGGCCGACGTGTGGACGGTCTTGATCGGCCTCTGCGGCGGGCTGGTCATCGAGAGCTGGGGCACACAGACCGAATTGTGGAGCTATTATACCCTCGAGCGCCCACCGCTGTGGATCCTGCCCGCCTGGCCGATCGCCGCCCTGTCCTTTAACCGCCTGGCTCGCTTGTTGGATCTGTTGGTGCCCAAGGTGGGGGGCTCGGGCCGACCTGTACAGCATGGCGAAGTGGAGGCTCTAGCCGGGAAAGAAACACATCATGCCGACCGGCTGAAGCTTCTACTCCGAAAAATGTCTTTGACCGGCAACTTGTTTCGGTTGGCCTACTGGCTGATCTTTGGCCTGTTCTTTGTCCTGCTGCTGTCCTTTGTCTGGCCGGCCATCGCCCAGCCGCTGACGGTTATGGCCGTGGCCCTGTGCGTGCTGTTCATTCTCTCGCCGGCCGACCATCGCCTGGCTGTGCTGACCTTTGCCGGCGGGACGAGTCTGGGCTATTTCCTGGAACGGTGGGGCACGACCCGCCTCTGCTGGACCTATTACACCGAGTTTGAGCCGCCGGTATTCTCGGTTATGGCCCATGGTATGGCCGCCGTCGCCTTTTGGCGCACCAAACTGCTGCTCGACATGGTCTGGTCCAGGGTGATGAAAAGATGATCTCACGCCAGGGCGCAGGCGTTTGGTAGGGGGCAATACCCAATACGCAGTATGCAATACACACCATCACAAATCCTGTATGTTCTATCGAAAGGAGCGCGTCTGTGGACGAGCGAATCATTGCCAAAAAGCTCGAGATCCTGAACCGGCGGGCGGTGGTCCGTCGTTGGCCCGTTGAAGGATGGCAGGTTCGCCTGGCCACCTATCACGACCCCGGCGAGTACACCTATGACGGCGAGTGGCAGGTCTTGCACGCCCCGGCGGCGTTTGCTGCACTCAAGACCGCACTGCTCAAGACCGTTGTCGATTGCCCATCGCCGGAAGCGGGCGGCAAGGTCTATCTCCAGTTCGACTTTGAGGATCTGGAAGGGGCGCTCTCGGTCGATGAACGGCTGTACGCCGGCCTGGATCGAAACCACAAGCGCGTTCCCGCCCCGCCGCCGGGCGAGCGGGCGCTCGAGATCGAATGTATGTCCTTGCTGCGCGCCTACTGCCAGCCTGAATTGCGCGCCGCGTTTTCTTCTTTTGGCGGGGGCGCGTTTGTCGAGGTCGATCCCGCCATTGAAGCGGCGTATTACGATTTCACCTTTGCCTGGCAGGCGGCGCGGGCGATCGCCGGCGGCCGCCGCCGCGAGCGGCTGTTCGCAGCGTTGGAGGCGGCACTGTTGCAGATCGATCTCGTCGTGCCCGATGACGTGCTGCGCGCCGAACTTAAAGCGGCCCAGGAGACGCTGCGCAAGCGTGTTTGCGCCATCGCCCCCGATCCCGAGGGTGGGCGCGTGTACCTGGTCGGCCACACCCACATCGACACGGCGTGGCTGTGGCCGTTGAGCGAGACCGTGCGCAAGTGCGGGCGCACTTTTGCCACCGCCCTGCGGCTCATGGAACAGTATCCCGAGTTTCATTTTTCGTGTAGCCAGGCCCAGTTGTATGTTTATACCAAGAAACACTACCCCGACCTCTACAAAGAGATCCGGGGCTGGGTGGCCAAGGGACGCTGGCACACCACCGGCGCGATGTGGGTCGAGTCGGATTGTAACGTCCCAAGCGGCGAGGCGCTGATCCGCCAGTTTCTCTACGGCCTCGAGTTTTACGAGCGCGAGTTTGGCACCAGGCCGCGCACCTGCTGGCTGCCCGACGTTTTTGGTTATCCCGCCTCGCTGCCTCAGATTCTACAGGGCTGCGGTATTCTCTATTTTATGACCTGCAAGCTGCATTGGCAGGCCACCAACCCTTTCCCTAACCACCTCTTTTGGTGGGAGGGGTTGGACGGCAGCCGCGTGCTGGCCCACATCCCCAGGCTGCGCAACATGTACAACGGCCTCCCCGAACCGGAACAACTTGTCTTTGCCTGGGATCAGTTTCTGCAAAAAGCGCTCTATGACGAGGTTATGCTGCCCTTTGGCTATGGGGACGGCGGCGGCGGGGTGACGCCCGAGATGATGGAATACGTGCGCCGCGCGCCCGCCTTTCCCGGGCTGCCGGCGACGCGCACTGGCGGTGAAGAGGTGTACTTTGACGACGCCCTGCAGCACGCCGAGCCGCTGCCCACCTGGCAGGGCGAATTGTACCTGGAGACGCATCGCGGCACCTATACTACCCAGAGCCGCACCAAACGCGCCAACCGCAAGTGCGAGTTGGCCTTGCGCGAGGCCGAAATCTGGGGATCGATCGCCGAAAGCATGGGCGCCGACCTCTCCTTGACCCCGCTCAAGGGAGCCTGGCGGCGCGTGCTCACCCAGCAGTTCCACGACATCCTGCCCGGCAGTTCGATCGGCCCGGTCTACGAGGACGCCTTGCTCGACTACCAGCGCGCCCAGCAGGCGGCGACCTGGATGCGCGACCTGTCTTTGCGCTGGCTGGCCGATCAGCACAGCGTGAGCGGCGTGTTCTGTGTGTTCAATGCTCACGCCTGGTCGCGCAGCGATCCGGTCGAGGCGATGGTCCCCGACTCGGGCAAATCGTTCCACATCGTCGACGACGCCGGACGCGCCTGCCCGGCGCAGGTGCTGGGCCGCGACGGGCTGATGCTGCACGTTCTCTTGGAGCCGCCCGAGGTGCCGGCTATGGGCCTGGCTTGTTTCCACGTCGAAAAAGGACGCCTGGAGGATCTGCCACTGTTGATCGTCCAGGAGCAAGAGATCGAGAACGCGTTTTTTAATGTCAAATTTGACGCCGACGGCGCGATCGTATCCCTGCTCGACAAGCGCTGCAACCGTGAATTGATCCCCGAGGGCGAGCGGGCCAACGTGTGGCAGCTGTTCCAGGACGGCCCGGAGCGGGAGGCGGCGTGGAATGTGCACGACACCTTTGAAAAGCGCCAATATTGGTTCACCGAACCGGTCGAGATCGCCGTGCTCGAAGCCGGCCCGGTGCGGGCCAAGCTCCGTTTTGAACGAACCTACCGCGACACCCGCATCCGCCTCGACGTCATGCTCTACCGGGGCACGCCGCGCATCGACTTTGTGGCCGACGTCGATTGGCAGGAGCGCCAGACCATGCTCAAGGTCGCCTTTCCGGTGGCTGTGCGCGCGCCGTTTGCGACCTACGAGATCCAGTTTGGGGCCGTGCAGCGGCCGACGCATCGCAACACCTCCTGGGAGCAGCAGAAATTCGAGGTCGCCGCCCATCGCTGGGCCGACCTGTCGGAAGCGGGCTACGGCGTCAGCTTGATGAACGACAGCCGCTACGGTTATGACGTCCAGGGCGACGTCCTGCGCCTGACCCTGCTGCGCGGCACCGAGTATCCCGACCCGGATGCCGACCGGGGGCGGCACGTCTTTGCCTATTCGCTGCTGCCGCACGCCGGCGACTGGACGCAGGGTGAGACCGTGCGCCGGGCGCGCGAACTCAACGAACCTATGGTCGCCGTCGCGACACAACAAGAGAGCGCGGACGCGGCGCGGGGCTTGAAATCGCCCAAGGCTCGTTCGTACATCAACGTCCAGGGGCGGGGAGTGATCGTCGAAACCTTCAAACCGGCCGAGGATGGCGATGGCTGGATCTTGCGCCTCTATGAATCGCACGGCGGCCGGGATGCGGTCCACATTCACTTTGATCGGCCCCTGGCCCGGGTTCTGGCCTGCAACCTGGTCGAAGAGCCGCAAGAAGAGATGGTCGTCGGCGTCGACGGCGGGTTCCGCTTTTCCATCCAGCCTTTTGAGATCAAGAGCTTTCGCGTGCGCTTTGTTACCTGACCGATCGTGGCAAGGGGATAATCGTATCCAATGGCACTGAGGCTGGTGGCCAAGTCTCAATAGATGCTCTCTTGACAAATCGTGCAGGCTGTGGTATCATATAGACGTATTGAAAATCATCTATTTGTTAGAGGCGAACGGTGACCATCGACTGCGTGGAATTTTGCAAAGCCCTGGCCGACGAGACCCGCCAGCAGATCCTGGTTATGCTCCAGGACCAAGAGCTGAGCGTCAGTGACATCGTCGACGCCTTTACCATGTCCCAGCCGACCATTTCCCATCACTTGAGCATCCTCAAGCAGTTTGGCCTGGTGACCAGCCGTAAAGAAGGTAAGCAGGTCTTTTATGCCCTCAACCACGACAACGTCGTGTCCTGCTGCGGCATGCTTATGGCCAAGTTTGACGCCCAGGAGGCGTGCGAAATCTGAGCGCGTGTTTTTTTGCGATGACGTATAGACATATTCAAATATGTAAATAGAATGGAGAACACAAAATGAGTGCCAAGGTGCCAGTCAGCGATGAGAAAATCAAGGACGCGGTGCGGGAAACGTACGGTGGTATCGCCCGTCGTTTCGTCGAGCAACCGGTCAAGGCCAGTTGTTGTGGGCCGTCCAAGGCAGAAGCTGTTGAGAAGCCGGCGCGGTCAAGCTGCTGTGGATCGCCAGGTGAGTCTGCGGAGAACGTGGCACGATCGAGCTGCTGTGCTGCGTCCGAGGAGACAACGGCCTCGGGATCGGCGCAATCGAGCTGCTGCGGGCAGTCAGAAACGGCTGTACAGGACGCAATCGGTGCTGCCCGGTTTTATTCGGCCGAGGAGCTCGGCGATTTGCCGGACAGCGTGACCGGTGCCTCGCTGGGCTGCGGCAATCCGATCGCCATTGCCGGATTGAAACCGGGTGAGGTGGTGCTGGACCTGGGATCTGGTGGGGGGATCGACTGCTTTTTGGCGGCGAAAAAGGTCGGCCCGGAAGGGCAGGTGATCGGTCTCGATATGACCCCCGATATGATCCGGCTGGCCCGGCGCAACGCCAAAAAGGTCGGGGCCACGAACGTCGATTTTCGCTTTGGCGAGATGGAAGACATGCCCTTGCCCGACGAATCGGTGGACGTGATCATTTCCAACTGTGTGATCAACCTCTCGCCGGACAAGGACGCCGTTTTTGCCGAGGCCTATCGTGTCCTGCGCCCTGGCGGACGGCTGAGCGTCTCCGACATCGTCGTCGACGGCGATCTGCCGTCGTTTGTCCGCGCCAAGCTGGACGCCTGGGCCGGCTGCATCGCCGGTGCGCTCGACGAGTCGGTTTACCTCGACAAGATTGGCGCCGCAGGTTTTGAACGGGTGAGTGTGCTCTCGCG
>JAFGJF010000210.1 GCA_016929205.1 Anaerolineae bacterium | reverse complement strand
CCGTATTGTTCAAAACGGCAGGCAGTTAGAAATAAAAAGGAGGGTATTGTGAACGACCGAATTGGAGCGATTCAGGACAGTCTTTCATCCGCTCCGGAGCGCATCCGGCAGCACCGCAGCGACAAGGTCGAGCTGCATCTCGTCGACGACAGCGGCACGTCGCTGCCGAACGCAGCGGCGCACGTGCAGCTCACCCGCCATGCCTTCAAGTTCGGGTGCAACGCGTTTCAGATCGACCGGATCTTCGACGAGGCATTGCAGCGCGCTTACCGGGAGCGCTTTGCCGGCTTGCTCAACTATGCCACCCTGCCCTTTTACTGGGGCGGTTATGAGCGAAGCAAAGGCGTGACCCAGGAAAAACGCCTGCTCGAGATGGCCGACTGGTGCGCGCGTCACGGCATCCCGGCCAAGGGACACCCGCTGGCCTGGCACGAGGTCTTTCCCCAATGGGGGCACGACTGCTCCGACGGTGAAGTGTTGGAGCGGCTGGAACGGCGGGTGCACGAAATCGTCTCCCGGTTCCGGGGCCAGGTGGATATCTGGGACGTGGTCAACGAGGCCACCGTCTCCCACCGCTTTGACAACGCCATCGGCCGCTGGATGGCCGACCAGGGCGCGGCGGCGTGCGTAGCCCAGGTGCTGCGCTGGGCGCGAGAGGCCAACCCGGCGGCGACGCTGCTGTACAACGAGTTCAACATTTCGCCCGAGTTTGAGGCGTTGGTCGCCGACCTGCTCGACCGGGACGCTCCGGTGGATGTGATCGGCATCCAGAGCCACATGCACAAGGGCACCTGGCCGTTGGAAAAGGCCTGGCGGGTCTGCGAGACCTACGCCCGCTTTGGCCTACCGCTGCACTGGACCGAACTGACCGTACTTTCCGGGGCGCTCAAGGCCGAAGGCGACAACGACTGGCACAGGCGGCACCTCGACTGGCACAGCACGGCGCAAGGCGAGGATGCCCAGGCCGAGTACGGGACCGCCCTGTACACCTTGCTGTTCAGCCACCCGGCGGTCGAGGCGGTCACCTGGTGGGATTTTTCGGATCACGGCAGCTGGCAGGGCGCGCCGGCGGGCCTGGTCCGGGCCGATATGAGCCCCAAGCCGCTGTACGACCGGCTGCACCACCTGGTGTGGAACGACTGGCGCACCGACGAACGGGCAACGAGCGACGCGAACGGCCGGGTTCGCCTGCGCTGCTTTTTCGGACAGCACGCGGTCGAGGTGGAGACGCAGTCCGGGACCCGCCTGGCAGGCACGTTCAAGGTCGGACGAAAGGGGGCAAGGCGGATCGAGGTGGCGCTACAACCGGCATAACACACCAACCGCGAGCTTGGATCACCGAACGAATCAACACAAAGATATGGAGGCATAAGCGTGCTCGACATCATAGCATGGCTGCAAAGCGTGGAACGGCTGGCCAGCGATCTGTACGCCGACGCGGCCGTCTTTTTCCAGGACGATGAAGCTTTGTCCGCCTTTCTCAAGCGCCTGTCGCAAGACGAAGCATGGCATTTGCACCTGGTGGGCAGCGCGGGGCATTATCTGCGCGACAACCAGTTGTCATTGGCGCCCGGGGTGGAACTGACAGCGGAGATCCAGGCACAGATCGAAATGCCACTGCGGCGGGCCTCCGATCTGTTATCCAACAGAGCGTTATCCAAGACAGAGTTGCTGGAGCTGCTGATCGAGGCCGAGTTTTCCGAACTGAACGGCATCTTTTTGTACGTGATCAACAGCTTGCAGGCATACAGCAAACGTTTTCAGCGAATCGCCGCCGTGGTGCAGCAGCACGAACAGACCATCGAGTCGTTTGTCCGCGCGCTGCCCGGCGGCGAACAGCTCTTGGAACGTGTCAACAAGCTGCCTCTGATCTGGGAAACCCGGTTCCTGGTTGTCGAGAGTGACGAAGCGATACGCAATCTGCTGCGGCGACTGCTGAGCAAGCAAGGCACGGCAAAGGCCGTAGCGAACGGCGAGGAGGGGCTGGCCCAAATCGCCGATCAGGTATTCGATGTCATTTTCAGTGACGCCAAACTGCCGGATATGGATGGCATCGATTTTTACTGGCAGGCTGTGAGCCGGGACCCCGATCTACGCGAGCGGTTTGTACTCTGCCTGGGATACATCGAGGACAAGCAGTGGGAGTTTGTGCAACGTCACGGTATACCATATGTGAACAAGCCGTTCAACTTGACGCATGTGATGCAGGTCGTGAACGGTGTGCTCGAACGGGCGGCGCAGTATGAGGAACCGGGTGTTAGACCCGACGTATGGCACCGGGCTGCGGGCGCGGCGACGGACGATTTGATTCAGGGATGATATCATCTGCCGTACAGCATAATATATTTCTGTACGGCAGTCAATATCCTTTTTCTGAGATTCGGTCATAACTCCAAAGAATCGGCACATATGGAAATGTGCCCTACAAGCAATGATCATCCAAGATGTAGGGCGTTTTTCCATAAACGCCGCCAACCACACTTTGCATTTATGACCGAATCTCAACCTTTTCCTTGGTGATGACCCACATATGTAGAGGTAGGGGCGGTCAAGACCACGCTTCTTGGAAAAAGCGCAGCCAGTTGCCGTGCATCACTGCTTTTACGTCCTGCGCTGTGTAGCCGCGCTGGCTCAGCAGATCGGGAATGCGCTGTAAATCGGCGATCGTATCCAGGTCGTGCGGGCACTGCTCGGTGCCATAGCCGCCATCGAGGTCGCTGCCGACGCCGACGTGCCGCGTGCTGCCGGCGACCTGGCAGATGTGGTCGATCTGGTCGGCCACCGCGTCCAGGCCGACGACTGTGTTGGACGTCTCACCCTTGATCCACCCCGGATAGAGCATCCACGCATCCAAGGCCACGCCGATCACCCCGCCGCGCTCGACGATCGCCGCGATCTGCTCGTCCGAGAACTGGCGGTCACCTGGGACCAGAGCCCGGCAGTTGTTGTGGCTGGCCAGCACCGGCCCTTCAAACAGCTCGAGCGCCTGCCAGAACGCCGTTTCGGCGAGGTGAGTCAGATCGAGGATCATGCCGATCTCGTCCATCTCGGCCAGCAGCTCTTCGCCCAAGTCGGTCAGGCCGCCCTCGGTGCTGGTGCCAAAGGCGTAGGCACTGCGGCCGTAATGGGCCGGCCCCACAACCCGCAGTTCATCCTTCCACCACGAGGCCACCTGCTCGGGCCAGACGATCGGATCGGCCCCTTCCATGCTCAAGATCAGGCCGAGCGGCTCGGCGGGACCCCGTTCCTGCCAGGCTTTGACGTGCTGTCTCAGGCTGGGCCAGTCGGCCAGGATGCGCACCTTGCCCTGCGCTTCCAGGACCCGGTAATAGGCCAGCTGCCCCTGGGCCTTGGCGTACGAGATTTCCTGGCACGCCGATCCGGGCAGCGGGTTGCCGGGCCGGCTGGTGCGGGCGATCACCGTGGCCAGCGAAATCCCGACCTCGGCTTTACGCATCTCGGGCAGGCTGACCGTGCCCATGCCGCGTCCCTTGCCGCTCATCGCCGCCTCGGACCGGCGGATGGCGTGCACGCCCAGGTCGAGATCGCGATCCCATTCGAGTGCGTTCATGGCCAGATCGAGATGTGCGTCGAATAACAGCATGTTCCCCTCCCCGTTTGACATCTACCGCAGCGGCTGCAGTTCGTTTATCCCGGTCGATCGTCTATAACGCCCCTATTGTATCACACTCTGTGTCTTGCGCAACATTTTTGGCAGAGATCGTGGTACCTTTATCTCCAGGTACTGCACCTGCAAATTGCTCCTTGCAATAGCACGGAATCCGTGCTATTATGATACTATGATTTGCTCATTCCAAGAGCCTGGAACTGAAGACGTTTTCAACGGCAGGAGCACCAACGCTGCCAGACATGCTTGCCCGCCGCACTTGTGGCGTGTTGCGGCTCGAAAGCTAGATCAACTGGATTCGGTGAGTTCGATTGACGAGTTGCGCATCCCGCCGGGGAATCGTTTGGAAGCATTGGCCGGGGATCGCAGAGGACGATTCAGCATCCGGATCAATGAGCGATATCGCATTTGCTTTGTCTGGGTGGATACAAACCCCGATCAAGTAGAGATTATTGACTATCACTGAGCGTGTTTCACAATCAATTTGAGGGGTCATATGGTACGAATACCGACAGATCGACAGCCAACACATCCTGGGGAGATGTTGCTAGGAGAATTTTTGGTTCCGATGCAGCTAACGCAACGCGAGTTAGCGATCGCCATTCATGTGCCGTATCAAAGAGTAAATGAAATTGTCAATGGCCGTCGAGGCATAACGCCCAGCACGGCATTACGTTTAAGCAAATTCTTTGGGATGTCTGCCAGTTTCTGGATGAACCTGCAGTTGAGATGGGATCTGTATCACGCGCAACTTGTCGAGATGCAGGATCTGGAAACCATCCAACCCTATACGGTGTCAACAAAGACGGTGTGATCAGCCTTTGACATTTTTACCAAGAACCAGCGGGACCCAGACCTTGATCAAAGCAAATGATATGGATCGGGACCGCTTGAAAGCGTGGCGCTTGTATCCCGGTATGTTGTTCGGAGCACTGGAAGCTTTGACAAAGACAGAAAATGGGCATTCAGGCAACTGTTGAAAGGTGCAGTGGCTAACGTGGACAAAGCCAATTATTATGACATGCTCGAACTCGCGGCTGATGCCTCGCAGCAAGATATCGCGAGGGCTTACCGTCGCCTGGCCCGCGCGTGTCATCCCGACCTCCAGCCGTCTGAAAAGCGTGAATGGGCCGAAGTGCAGATGAAACGGCTCAACGAGGCCTATGCGGTGTTGTGCGACCCTGAGACGCGGGCCTGCTACGATGCCGAGTCGCTCCTGGCGGCACAAACCAGGCCGCCCAGGGCAGCATCGGGCGCGCGCCGGAGCATGCCCAGGTGGGCAAAGGCCGCGTTCTGGACGGTGGACGTGGGATTCCTGGCAGTTGGGGCCTACCTGGTGTTCTTTAAATGGCGGCCCATCTTGAACGACGTGCTGCATGCCGAAGCGTCTCCCCTACAGTGGCTGTTTGCCATCCTGTGGTACGGCCTGGTTTTTTTTGATCTGATCGTCTGGACGTTCGCCCTCTTGGCGCCCCTGCGAATGAGATGAGACTGAATGAGAGCCGGGCGGTTTGGTATACGTCCGGCCCAACATGCACGACGGTCAGTGCCCGGGCATCTCTGCGCCGTGCACTGACCGTATTCTAACATTCCGTATGCTGCTGTGCTAGTGAGCTGGCGAGAGCGCTATCTGTGGCGCTAATGCCGGGCGCGTATCCAGGATCCGACCCGCTCGCATCATTTCCCGTTCCAGGCGCTCAACCTCACGAAAGCGTGCCAAGGCCAGCTCGACGGCAGACGCCAGCTCTTGTTCCTTCACCGGCTTGATCAGACAACTGTACACCACTGAAAGGGAACAGGCGGCCTGCATCCGTCTGGAATAGCCAAACTCGCCAAGCAAGACAACCGGGCACAACCTCTCCCGGTCGATTTCCTTGCTGGTTTCCAGCCCATCCATGTCCGGCAGATCAAGTGCCAGCACAGCCACATCAGGAAGCAGTTGCCTGGCAAAAGAGACAACTTGATGGCCATCAACGGCTTCGGCAACGACGTGGTATCCCAGCGCGCTCAACTGAGCCCTCAGATCGGACGTAGAAAGTGGATCGCTATCTGCGACGAGTATTCTGATCGGACAAGGTACGAACATGTGTCACTCCTTTACGCACTTGAACGAACTGCCAGCGACAGCCTTTAGCCAGGTTAGGGGAATATCCCCCGAGATAGGATCGCACGCGCCACCTCGTTTACGGCCAACATGTATGCCCCCAGCCGCATCGGCACACGCCTTTCCTGGCTCAGGTCCCATACACGCTGGAAAGCCTCGACCATGATCCGCCTCAGATGCCGGTTGACCTCACTCTCCTCCCAGAAAAAGCATTGCAGATCCTGCACCCATTCAAAGTAGCTGACGACGACGCCACCGGCGTTTGCCAGGATATCGGGCACGATGGTCACCCCCCGCTCATTTAACACCTCGTCTGCCTCTGAGGTGGTAGGGCCGTTGGCAGCCTCGACGATCATGCTGGCGCGGATTTGGGCGGCATTGTCCGCGCGGATCTGGTGTTCCAGCGCCGCCGGGATCAACACGTCGACGTCACTGGTGAGCAGAGCTTGATTGTCGATCTCGGCGGTCCCTGGGGCCTCAAACCCGTCCAGCAGTCGTTGCGGATGATGCTGCACGTGCCGGTTGATGGCCGAAATATCCAGCCCTTGGGGGTTGTACAGGCCGCCGCTGATGTCGCTGACGGCGACGATCTTGCAGCCCATCTGATCGAGGATCGTCGCTGTGGCCGAACCGACATTGCCATAGCCCTGGACGGCGACCGTTGTTTCCGAGAGCGCTTTATGCTTGCGTTCCAACAGTTCCGCCGTCACAAGTGCCACGCCGCGCCCGGTTGCTTCTTTGCGCCCCTGAGACCCACCCAGCGGGATTGGCTTGCCGGTGACGATCTCCATCGTGGCTTTGTTCTGGAGCATACACACCGTGTCCGCCATCCAGGCCATCACCTGCGCGTCGGTGTTTACGTCCGGCGCCGGGATATCCCGCCTGGGCCCCAGGATGGGCATAATCATGGATGTGAAACGGCGCGTCAGCCGGCAGACTTCTTCCCGGGACATCTGCTTGGGATCACACTGCACGCCTCCCTTTGCCCCACCGTAGGGAATGCCGACGACGGCGCATTTCCAGGTCATCAAAGCCGCCAGGGCCTTGACTTCGTTGAGATTGACGTCCGGATGATAGCGGATCCCTCCTTTGCAAGGACCTCGTGCGCTGGAGTGCTGAATCCGATAGCCGGTAAAGACCCGGATCGATCCATCATCCATCATAACCGGGACAGCAACCGTCAATTCCCGCTCCGGCTGGCGCAAGATAGCATAAACATTGGGATCCAGGTCGATCAGCCGGGCCACATCGTCGAGTTTGTCCAATACCGTGTCCCAGAGATCTTTTTTATGCGGCTCGGCGACGACAAAATCGGGAGGTGGCTGAATCAGTGATTCGCCGACGGTGCCGGCTATCGTGTGCTGCTTTTCCATAAACTCTCCTTTGACCAATTCAACGTTGCCAGACCCGAATGGGTTGGTGATGGATCGAATGCAGCAGCGCACCGGACCCCACGTGGTTTTCAACCTCAGCGTCGTCGACCATCTGCACGTCCAACAAACTTTTTATCTGAGGTTTGTCGATCAGGTCGGCATAGAACTGCCCAAGTGCGCGATCCAACGCCGCGATCAGTGAATTGAGCGCTGCTGTTTTGCGCTCCGTCCAGACGATCATATGAACCAGCGGCGTGTTCTGATTCAACGTGCCAAAGCAAATGTCTTCGGGCGTTGCATCATAGTCATGGACATAGACCGCCTTGACGTTCTCATCCATCGTTCCCAAGGATACAGCTACTCTTTTGGCTATGCCATAGAGGCAGTACGTGCACGCATCCTTTTCATTTTGTTTCACCAAGTTGACCACTGCTGTAGGGCCATCAACGCCCATCTTGGCGGCACAAAACGCTATCGCTTCCGAGAGTATATGATTAGCCATAGTGGCTACGTCCGGCAGCGCTGGCGAGGATGCAAATTGGATGTCGATCTCTTTTGTCTGCTGTGTCACAAGTGTCCCAGCCATGGTGGAGCTCTCCTCTCTGGTTTTCCAGTTGTTCTTTGATCTCATTCTGTTCCCATCGTAACATAAAACCGATGAAAATCGCATAGAAAACGGGCTCCAGTTCATGAAAAAGACATGAAAAAAGACCTCGCAGGATGTTTTATCCTGGAGGTCCGATCGCAATGAACTCGAACCAGCGTCTAGCCTGGCAGCGCACCCCGATGTGTGCCGTTCTCAGGGCAGGCCAACTGATATCCCACCCCCTGCTCGGTCAAAATGTATTGCGGATTGGCTGGGTTCTCCTCCAACTTGCGACGCAGGTGGCGGACATAAGCGCGCAGGTAATCGACGTCATTACGATATTCGGCTCCCCACACCGCGGCCAACAGATCGCCGTGTACGATGACCCGATTGACATTGAGCGCCAATTGGCGGAGCAGCGCATACTCGGTGCGGGTCAGGTGCACCACCCCGCCACACATCTTGACGAGGCGCCTGGCAAAGTCGATCTCGAGTTCGCCGCATTGCAGCACAGGGCCCTCTGCCTCATCCGATCGCTCCGAGCGCCGCAACACAGCCCTCACCCGGGCAACCAGTTCCTTGGCATCGAACGGTTTGGTCAAATAGTCATCAGCTCCGGCATCAAACCCTTGCAGAACCTCACTCTTCCGAGCCTTGGCGGTGAGCATGATCACCGGGACGTTGGAGAATTCGCGGATGCGACGACATACCTCGTACCCATCCGGGCCACAAGGGAGCAGGATGTCCAACAGCACAAGGTCGGGCTGTTCCAGGGCAACCATCTCAATGGCAGACTCGCCAGTGGCAGCCGCAGCCACACGGTAGCCCACAGCTTTGAGTACCTGGCTGACCAGCCGGACCACGCGTGGTTCGTCTTCTACGACCAGGATCTTTTCACTCATACGCCTGTTCCTCATCCATCTGCAAGGGGATCGTA
Organism: Anaerolineae bacterium; assembly: GCA_016929205.1. Next base: position 12,474 of record JAFGJF010000210.1, on the reverse strand, counting down.
AAGTAAAAGGTGCTGCCCTGCCCCAGTTTGCTTTCCGCCCAGATACGCCCGCTGTGGCTCTCCACAATGGTCTGAGAAATGGGCAGTCCCAACCCAGAACCCACCACGTGTTTTCCCAGGCCCGATTCGACACGGAAGAACTTTTCAAAGAGCCGGTTGAGATGTTCAGGTGCAATACCCACACCCTGATCCGCCACACTGACCACGATCTGGGCCGCCTGGACCTCGCCACGGACCACGATCATCCCCCCTTGTGGCGAGTACTTGATCGCATTATCCAGCAGATTGCGCAAGACTTGCGTAATACGCCCGGGATCGGCATCCACAATGGGAAAATGCGCCGGGAAATCGATCACGATGTGATGTCTTTCGGACTGACGTGTGATGTCGCTCACCACGCTCTCGATCAGGCGAGACAAGATCACCGGTTCGAGTTCGAGCCTCAGCAAACCAGCATCGATGATCGAAGACTCGAGCAGATCGTGGATCAAATCGGTCAACACATCGCATTCGTCGTCGATGATCTGCAAAAATTCCTGTTGGGTATCGGGCTCAAAGGTGGCTTCTTCCATCAGAAGCGCCGTCGAAAAACCTTTGATCGAGGTCAGGGGCGTGCGCATCTCGTGGGCCAGCGTCGAGATCAGTTCCGCCTTGAGACGGTTCGCTTCCTCGAGCGCCCGGACGGTTTGCAGTTCGTCCCGCAAACGAACATTGTCGATCGACAGGGCAATCAACTGCGCAACTGCTTCCAGGAAGGGCAGATCCGCTTTCGCAAAGGTGGTCGGTCCGCTGCGATTCTCCAACACCAGCGCGCCCACCTTGGTCTGTCCGGTGATCAACGGCACGCAGACGGCACTCGATGGCTCTTGCAAGCCAATCGTAGCCAGTTTGAACAGATCCCGGTTGGTGGGTGCCAAATTTGCCCTGGCCTCGACAATCTCGTCAAGCGTCGTATAGCGTTCGATTTGCCCGCTCTGCAGCGCCCTGCCACTCATTGCTTCGCCCGGCACGAGACGGATCTGTTTCAAGATATCCAGATCGTAGCCTTGCGCATCCCTTACCGTGAGTTGATCGTCAGCCTGATTGTAGAGAAGGAGAATACCGGTTTCGGCTGCCTCCAAAGTATCGATGAGACAGGACAAAAACCTGGACAGTATCGACTCCAGATCGTCCTGGGTGGCCAGGATCTTGGCGATCTCGAATATGGCTGACAGCCATTGATCTTTGTTAACCACATAGGTTTCTTCAGATACGACACGTTCAGTCAACGCCAATCCCTCTGCTGATCCGGATAAAATTTCCGAAACTTTGGAATGTCCCTCATGGGGGGCAAGAAATCGTTTAGCTTGGTATGTCGCGATCAGTCACTCTCTGGGGCAATCGCACATTGCCGTTACCCGCCAGGATGAATCGCGATTCGATTATAGTTCCGATTGGAACAACCTGCAAATGCATTTTTCCTGGTACGAACGCGGCGGTCAATCGTCTCCGGTGGTGTTTGCGGATCTCAATTGGACCGGCACGTCCACGATGACTCCCGTGCCCCGGCCTGGCTCGGAATGAATGGCCAGCGTTCCGCCCAGGATTCGCGCCCGTTCGTCCATGCCGACCAGACCCAACCGGCCTGTCGAAACGAGGTCATCCATCCTCTCCGGAGCATCGAATCCGCGCCCGTTGTCGTCGACAATCACCTGTACCTTGCCCGGGTGAAACGCGAGCTGGACCAGCACTCGGGATGCCCCAGAGTGCCACCTGACGTTGTTCAAGGCTTCCTGGGTAATGCGGAACAAGGTCAATTCCTCTTCGGGCGCAAGACGCCGCTCCTCGCCCGTGACCACCAGCTCGGTCTCGATTCCATCTCTCTTGGTCAGATCACTGGCAATACCTCTGATGGCGGACACCAACCCCAAATCGTCCAGCGTGGGGGGACGCAAATCGCGCACAAAACGGCGTATGCCGCCCGAAATGTCGCGAATCAGACCTTGCAGAGATTTCAGTTGTTCCTTTATCTCAGGCCGTAGTTCAAGCGACATCACTGCCTCGATACGGCGAGAGAGCACGATCAGCATCTGGATCGTCTCGTCGTGCAGTTCGCGGGCGATCCGTTGCCGCTCGTCTTCCTGGGCGCGCGTGATCCCACGGATATAAAAGCGCATGCTTTCATAAAGGCGCGCGTTCTCGGCAGCAAGCTGTTGGTGCAGCGATTTTTCCCGGGCTTGCGCTTCGATCATCCAGATCACCAAAGTGCCTAACACCGCAGCGGCTGCTGTTTCCACAAGGGCATCTTGTGGAGACATGGAAAGCCAGATCGCCCTGGGCAGCATGATCAGCACAACAAGGATGAGGGTGATTATCCCCCCTTTTTGTCTAAATGCAGCGGTGGCAACCGCGACCGGCAGCACGAAAATGATGCGCTCCACCGCATGCCGGGTCAGGAATGTTTTTACGCCAAGTGGGAACAAGCGAGTTTGGGGTGTCAGGTAATGGAGCACGGCTGTCGTCACGAGCAAAACGACGACCATCCAGAAAGCGGAGCGAGTACCTGACGTCCTCTGCCATTTGCGGTGCAGGTCCGATGCGTCTGAATCCATCGTTTACTCTCCTCGAACGCGAATCCAACACGCTGTCAGGATGTAGGGCCGAGGGCAAGCCAGCCCTCTCGAACGGCAAAGAGCACCGCTTCGGTTCGAGAGCCTACGCCGAGCTTGCTAAAGACGTTACTCAGGTGAACCTGGACCGTGCGGGCGCTGATCGAAAGCGCGTCGGCGATCTCTCGGTTCGTCATCCCTTTCGCTGCCAATCCCAGGACTTCCAGTTCGCGCTCGGTGAGTTGAATGGGAACAAGCTCTTCTTGTCCCGCCGAACGCGAACTGTATACGTGGCGAAAGTAATCGACCACTTTGGCCGTGACAATGGGATGGAGTACCGACTCACCGGCATAAACGGCGCGAACAGCCTTGATCAGTTCCTCAATGCCGATATCCTTCAACAAGTAGCCCGCGGCACCTGCTTCCAGGAAAGCAAAGACATATTCATCGTCATCATAGGCAGTGAGCACCAGGACCGCCATCTCGGGATGAGCAGCTTTGATCGCCCGGGTCGCCTCGATGCCGTTGAGTTCGGGAAGAGCAATGTCCATCAGGATCACGTCAGGGCGATATTTACTGGCCAGATGGATGGCTTCTTTGCCATCTCCGGCTTCCGCCACAACCTGCAAATCCTGCTCTCGATCCAACAGTTCCCTGGTCCCTTGTCGCACCAAGACGTGATCTTCGACCAACATCACTTTTATTCTGTCCATAACCCCTCGCTCCTCCTCGCCACCGGTTTGGCGGAAATGTGGCACGATCACCTATCTAGATTATAGTCCACTTGAGTGAATGAGACAAGCGCGGTCCGGGCAGTCTTGGGTAAGCAACCTGGCTTATGCTATCATTGACACGATGACCTAGCCACAATCAAGTTGCAGGCAAAAAGCCTGGACCTGCTATGGATCTTGATCGATCATCGAATCCAAAATATACGCCTCTTGATCAGGAGAAAAACAGGCGTATCAGCCGATGACAACCTTTGGACACTGAGATATACTGTAAACAAGAGAAGGCGATCGGCAAACTAGTCCGAAGAGGAGGTAATGGGCATGCTTCAAGAAAATGTGTTGATACGGGAAAAACCAGTTGCCGTCATGTGGACGCTTCCCGATCGTGAGGGAAAGGTTAACAAGGCGGCGATCTTGGCGGTGCTGGAACGGGCAGCTCAAGACAACCAGTTCATCGCCCAGTTGACCCACCAGGGCGATAAAGCACTTGAAGGATATGGCCTGGACTGGCAGGAAAAGGCGGCTTTGCTAAGCGGAGACATCCGCTGGATAGAAACGCACGTAGGCAAGCTAAACGCACGGCAGCGCACCTGGCTGGAGTGCCGGCTTGAGCAAGAGATCTGGTAGACGAGAAATTAGGAGAAGGTATCACTATGATTAACGTACAAAATATAGCCATGACGCTCTTTATGTGGGGAATCACATTCCTCGTCCCTGCAGTCGTGTGGGGCATATTGTTTGCCGGCTTGCTTCAACTGGTCCGCGATAGTATTCGCCGGATCGGGTTGGCGCTGCCATCGGCCAAGATGCATTCCAAGATCGGCCCGGTGGCCGAGACTCAACACTAAACAAGACAAGGTGTGATCGCGTATGTCGAACCAAACCATCGTCGATGCCTTTCCCCCACCCGAGATGGCAGAGCGGATGGAGGACGTTGGCGTTAAAAAAGCCAACCTGGATTTTCTCAGTATGTTCGCCCTGGCGGTCCTGGCGGGATTCTTTATTGGACTGGGCGCAGAGTTATTCACGCTCGTGATCACCGACAGCGGTCTGGGCTTTGGGCTGAACAAGCTTGTGGGTGGGATCGTTTTTAGCCTGGGCCTGATCCTGGTGGTCATTGCCGGCGCCGAACTCTTTACGGGAAATAACCTGATCGTCGTTGCCTGGATCGGAGGCAAGCTGACCCTGGGACAGGTGATGCGCAACTGGATCATTGTCTATATCGGCAACCTGGTTGGATCTGTGGGCACGGCGATGCTCGTGTATCTTGCCGAGCAGTGGACCTTTGCCGATTATCACGTCGGTGCGACCGCTTTGAACATTGCCCATGCCAAAGTCGCCCTCTCTTTTACGGAGGGATTGGCGCGCGGCATCCTGTGCAATGCCCTGGTTTGCCTGGCTGTGTGGTTGTGTATGAGCGGCCGGAGTGTTACAGACAAAATCCTGGCTATCATTTTTCCGATCACGGCGTTTGTGGCCTCTGGCTTTGAGCACAGCATCGCCAATATGTATTTTATCCCGATGGGACTGTTGTTGAAAACGGATCCCCAGGTGATGGCAGCGGCGGGCAAGACGGCTGCCGATCTGGCCAACCTCGATCTCCAGGGATTTGTTCGCAATCTCGTGTCGGTGACCACCGGCAATATTTTTGGAGGTGGATTTATGGTGGCGGCGGTTTACTGGTTCATCTATCTCCGGTCCCGCCGCCGAGAGGAAAACGAAACCGTCGCCAAGCAAATGATCGGGCTTTTTAGGAACAATCGGACAGCCCGGACCCCAGATTAGTGGTGCGATGATGGTCCTTTGGTAAAGACAGATTACCCGATCAGTGACGACCAGATCGTTTTTTGAAAGAGAGGCGGCCACATGGCACTGCTCGCCTTTATCAACAAAAAAACGGCGACAAACCTCAAGATGCAGTCGCGACCACGGGCCGACACAACCCGCATCGCTCACGATGTCCTGTTCGAGGCGCTCAACACTTGCGCCCAGGATCTGGGTCTCGACAGCACTGATGCGGTGATCCAGTGCCTGCGGCAAAAAGAAAGCGCCGTCTGCACGACCATGTTACACTGCCTGGGTATCCAGTTGGCTCAGGCCCTGGGCAAGTTGGATGGGCATATCCGGGCGGTCTATATCCCCTACGATGATGCGCCTGTCGATGACAATCAAACCCAAATCGAGAACGACCACGCGATCGGGCTGCTCATCTGGAGAGAGCAAAAGGCAGCGACTTTCGATTCGCTGGTGGCGGATCTGGGTCGCGCGGTGACACAGGCATGTCAAGATATGATCGGCGTGCAAGATCTGCTGGCTCGCCCCAAGGCGTATGTCATAGACGATACCGACCTGCAAAAGCACTTTGGCTCTGCGAAATTCAAACGGCCGTGCCTGAGACAGGCGGCCTATATGCTGCGAGCCCATGACAAACTGGTCGACATTGCCTACGCTCGAAAGGGGCTCAACTGACCAGGAGAGGTCAGAACGGATAACGTCCACTCTTTGTCTTGAGCAGATGCGCAAGCCCAACGCATCTTTTTAAAGCGGCAAGACCCTAACACGCAAATGACAGTCAAGCGGCATCGAGATATCTCGGTGCCGCTTTTCCGTTATACGCCCCACAACCCGGGCGGCCCGTCCTGGGCTGCGCTTGAGCTTTTTCCGGGAACCTGATACAATAAACAACCTCTATTGTATGGGCTGTTACAGAACGGTAACATATCATTTCGGAGCTGTGACACCGCTGCCATATGGCCGTCACACTGTCGTCGTATCATTTCAGTAGCGGAAACGATCACAACAAAAATATGAAACGACAGCCAACGACCACCGGCTCGCAGGTGGGAATGGCAAAAGGAATGATGAGATGAAAAGACACATCCGACCAGTCACGTTATTCGTCTTGCTGCTTGCAGCAGCCTGGGGCACGACGGCCTGCGACACGCTGGAATGGGGCGTCTACCAGACCCCGACGCCGGTCGTGATCGTGGCCACGGCCACAACGACGGAGCCTGCCCCCTCGGCGACGCCGGTCGAGACGCCGGACCTGCTGCCCCCGCCGACGGCGACGGCGACGATCGAACCAGCCATCACCCCGACGGCGACGCCAACTGAAACGCCGCAAGAAGCGGATTGGGCGACGTTTAGCAGTTCCTTCTTTGCCGTTTCTCTGCAACATCCTGCGTACTGGCAGCCCGTGCCGGGAGAAGCGATGCGCAAACTGGCCGGAGAGGATGGGTTTTTTATCCTCGATGCGATCGGCAACCCGGCGGCGACGATCGACGACATCGCTCAAGACCAGGCCGGGCACAAACTGCTGCCCTATGGCTCTCAACCAACGATCGAACCGCTGCACGTTCAGGGCCAGGAAGCGCGCCTGATCCTGCCCTCGGCCGACGCCACGATGAGCGGGCAAACGATGCTGATCGTCCGCTATCCTCACCCCGTCCAGATCAGCGGTGTCACCTGCGAGTTTTTCGCGCTCTATGCCGACCAGGAGCACGTCCGCCAGATCGCCCAGACGTTACGTTTCGATCTCGCGGCGATCCCGGCTGCAACCGCCACCCCGGCACTGCCGGCCGTCTGGCGCAGCCGGCCGCCGGGGCTGGTCTACCGGCTGCAGAACACGTTGTGGCTGATCGACGCAGACGAACAAGCGCAGTTTATCTCGAACGATCCACAAGCCGTGCTGTCACCCAACGGCAGGCAGCTCTTGACCACCAACCCCGCAGATGGGGATCCGTGGCTGCTCGACCTGGCCACCGGCAACGGGCGCAACCTGACCAACACCCCCGATTACAGAGTGCTGCTTTGCCTGGTGGCCGGCCAGGCCCGGGATGATCCTCTTGAGCTCGACACACCAAAGGGCCGAATCCTTCCCGGGACAGAGAGGCTACCTGACGGTGGTTCGCACAGACGGTACGGGATACCAGGTGCTGGATGTCGAGCACGACACCGGCCCCGAGCAGTTTGCACCATCGCCGGACGGCCAGACGATCGCTTACGGCGGCGGCAGCACGGGCTGGCTCTATCATTGGGATAGCGGCATGGAGACCTTTGACCCATCAGCCTATGGCTTGGACGGGATCAAGATTGGCAGCCCGTCCTGGTCGCCCGACGGCACTCGACTGGCCTGGGTGGTCGGTGGCGGTCTTGCTCAAGATGGCGGCTGGCAAATCGCCATCGGCATATTTGACCTGGAAACGCATACCGTCCAGCTTGTGCATCCCTACGAACCGGTTGGCCGGGGCGGCTGGCCGCCGGCCGCAGCCTGGTCACCCGATGGCAAGTGGTTGGCCTTTGCCGCCTGGGAACAAACCTCCAAGGTGCCAAGCATATGGGTGCTGCGCGCCGATGGGCAGCAAGAAGAGGAATATGCCCTCGGCCCGGGCGACACGCTAACCTGGAGTCCGGATGGCCGCTGGCTGGCCTTTAACGCGGTGTCGGAAACGGGCGAGTCGACCATCCGGGTTGCCGAGACAGGAACGTGGCATATGGTTCCGCTCGATTTACTGTCCGACGCGCGCCTGGTGAGTTGGATCGATAGCCTTGGTAACTAGATTCTGTTGACATTTCGGATTACTCTTGGGTTGTCATACCCGAATGTCTTTATCGGGCATCCACGGGTACAAAAGAAGGAGACCACAAATGAAAGAGAATCGTAAACTGTTAGACGTCATTATCGGGCTGGCTGTTATCGGCTGCGGCATCACCGGTATCGTCAGTTTTTTTGCCGCTTTTTTCGCCTTTTCCGGGGGATTCGCTTTTGCGGGCGTATACTTGATTGCGGCAGCGCTGTCATTTGGCCTGCTGGCCAATGCCGTGCTCCGGCAATGAGGAGAGACGTATGTCCAACAAACCCAAGATCCTGCTGGTGGATGACGAACAAGCGATCACCGCCAACCTATCCTCTTTTTTGAGCCGTTCCGGGTTCAAGGTCGCCGTCGCCGGCGATGGGGAAGAAGCCTTGGCCCAGATTGCCAGCTTTGATCCCGACCTGGTCGTGCTCGACGTGCTGATGCCGCGCCTGGATGGCCGCGAATCGCTGCGCCGCCTGCGCCAGGCCGGTGATTGGCGGCCGGTCATTTTGCTGACCCAGGTCGGCGAGTCCGCGGAACGGGCGATGGCCCTGGAAGAAGGAGCGGACGACTATTTGAACAAGCCGTTCGACCCGCACGAACTGGTTGCCCGCATGCGCGCCGTCTTGCGCCGCGCCCGCTCCGGCCAACCGCCGCTGGCCTCGGCGCTGCGATTGACCTGCGGCGACCTGGCCCTGGATCGCCGGACGCGCCGCGTCTACGTCGCGGAGCAGGAACTGCATCTGACACCCAAGGCCGTGGCGCTGCTCGAATATCTGATGACCCATCCTGACGAACTGCTGACGCGGGACCGGCTGCTCGATGCCGTCTGGGGATGGGATTACCCCACCGGCACGCGCACGGTCGACACGCGCATCGCCGAGCTGCGCCGCAAGTTGGGCGACGATCCTGCCGATCCAAACTATATCGAGACCATCCCCGGACAGGGATATCGCTTTATGGAAAGCGTGGAGGCCGGATCATGAAGCGACTTTACGGGATTGCGCTGCTGCCGGTCGCCGCAGGGCTGGTGATCGTCGTACTGGTAAAGGACGTTCCCACGCTGTCGAATCCCATCCTGTACGTGCGCGCCGACCTCGCCACCTGGGTCATGATCGGCACGACTTTGCTGTCGGGCCTCGTCGCTGCTGGCGGCTTGCTTTGGGATTGGCGAGACGGTAAGAACAAGCGTGAGATCGCACAGATGCGCACCCAGGCGGCCGAGGATCATCGTCGTTTCTTGCAGCGTCTCGATCACGAACTCAAGAACCCGCTGACGGCGATCCGCGCCGGGCTGGCCAATGCGACCAACGGTTCGACCACACCCGATCAGCAGGAGGCGCTGGCCAGCGTGGAGACTCAGGTCGTTCGCCTCAGCCGGCTGACGGCAGATTTGCGCAAGCTGGCCGAACTGGAAACGCGCCCCCTGGAACGGGTGCCGGTCAACATCGCCGAACTGCTGGAAGAGTTGATCTCCCTGGCGCAAGAGCAACCGCAAGCCGTGGCGCGCAAGTTGACCCTGACCCTGTCGCAGGTGCCCTGGCCGGTGCCAGACGTGCCCGGCGATTGGGATATGCTCTTTTTGGCCGTTTACAACCTGATCGGAAACGCGCTCAAGTTTACCCGTCCCGGCGATGCGATCGAGATACGGGCCTTTGAGGACGGCGCTTTTGTCGTCATCGAGGTCGCCGACACGGGGCCGGGCATCCCCGAGGACGAGCTTCCCCGCGTGTGGGACGAGCTGTACCGTGGCCAGGGCGCGCGCGGCATCCCGGGCAGCGGCCTTGGGCTGGCTTTGGTACGGGCGATCGTCGAACGACACGGCGGGCAGGCGATGCTGCGCAGCCGCGCCGGGCAGGGCACGGTGATGACGATGCGCCTGCCGATCATGTGATGTTACAGAATGGTGACACCTCGTGCCCAAACGATGACCGCGCTGCCACACGCGTGTAACGCCATTATCGTACGATTTGGGTAGACTGAATTTGAGCTACCCCAATCAACCAAGTTTTTTGACAAAAACCCGGTTTATCAGCGGAGGAGTTAATATGTCTCGCATCCCCAGTTTGGGATTGATCGAAATACTCATCATCGCCGGTTTGATCGGCCTGGTGCTGATTGCCGCCGGCATCGTTGTGGCCATCGTCGTAAGAAAAAAGAATCAAGCCGGCGATCCGGCAAGCGCCGGATCACGCCTACCCTGGAAATGGATCATCCCCATCGCGCTCGTCGCTCTGCTCGCGCTCCCGATCCTGGCTCTCGTTTTGGGCGTCCTGGCGGTGACACCCGTCAGGCGAGAGACCGGGTATGCCGAACCGGCGCAAGACATGGTCGCGATCTCGGACAATGTAACGCCACCTACCACGACCGGACCGGCCCCAACGCCCGATATGATCGTGACAAATCCGCCCCAGTTTGCGCCATCCTCCACCGAAAAAACGCGTTCCGCTTTTCTGAGCGCCGATAACGGGTTGGCCTGGTTTGTCATCCTGTTGAGCATCGCCGGATTGGTCCTGCTCATCGGCTCGGTTGCCGTTGCCCTTGTTTTGACGAACTGGGAAAAGGGCGATCCACGGTCTCGGGAGGCGAACGGAGGCAAATGGGCCAAGCTGCGGTACGTGCTGCTCGTGCTGCTCTTTTGGTTCGCCCTGGGCGTTTTTCTCATCCTCGACTTTACCTTTGCCGTGTCGATCTATGGGCGGTTTGTGATCGTCTATGCCGCTTTCTGGGCTCTGATTGGCGCGCTGCTGCTGTGGAACAGACCGGGGCGCGAAAAGGGCTTGATTCTGGCCCTGTTCGTGCTCGTCCTGTTCTCCGTTCGGTTTGTCGATTGGCACAGCCGCAAGCCGTTCCTGAAGGATCTGTACAGCATCAAAGAGGGGATGACGCCGGCCCAGGTAGATCGAATTATGGACGGGTATATGAGAGGCACCTATGGCGGTCCTCCGGGTTCTGACACGCAATACACGTTCGACGAACAGGGCCAGATCGTCAATGGCGCAGTGACGTTTCGACACACCGACGAAGGGTGGGGAGACTCGGATTGGGGACGGGTCACCTTTAGAGATGGGCGGGTAAGCGAGGTCACGTTTCTGCCCGACTGATGGTGCGATCCTCAGAGCCGTGAACCAGAAACCGGCGTAGACAAAAAAACACGCTCCCGAATACGTCAGCTGACGCATTCGGGAGCGCAGCGCTTCTGCCCTCTCTTTCCCCAGGACTGTTGCATTGTCGGTTGACAGTGCGGCAGGCATGTCATCCCCGCGTGCTTTTGGCGGGGATCCAGGGGCCGAAGTATGGATTCCCGCCAGAAACCTGCGGGAATGACAGTGTACCGGGCGACAATGCAACAGCCCTGCGCTTTCCCCCGTGCCTATTGACAGAGCTCGTAAACAGATGTATCATAGGAGCATATACCATCGCCGGTATTCACACGTCAGCGGCGGAAGTCTCCACTACACCTCGAACGAGCTGCCGAAAACAGGCTGGCCCAGGCCAGGCCTCGTTTCCGGCATTTTTTGTGGCAAGCACCCCCACAACAACGAATTAGGTAAAAACAAATGGCTTGCCTATGCGATGGTTCGCTGCTCACCTCCAAAAAGTAACGTGATCGAAACACTGAAGCACTGAGAGTGATGATGACACTGAATCAGTACATTCAGTTGGTCAGTGTTTCCATCGTCAGAGCAAAGAAAGGAACTGAACTATGGATATCAACATCATCCCCCCCGAATCGGTCGGGTTCTCATCTACGCGGCTGGAGCGCATCCACCCCGCGATGCAAGGTTACGTGAACAAGGGCCACCCGCCGGGAATCATCACCGTCGTCGCCCGCCAGGGCAAGGTGGTTCATTACGAGTGTTTCGGCCTGCGCGACGTCGGGGCCGGGCAGCCGATGCGGCCGGACACCATCCTGCGCATCTATTCGATGACCAAGCCAATCACCGCCGTGGCGCTGATGATCCTCCTGGAGGAAGGGCGTTTCGTCCTCGGCGAGCCCGTTTCCAAGACCATTCCCGAATTCAAAAGGTTCAAGGTCTATGCCGGGGGCGCACAGGGCAGTCTCAAACTCGCCGACCTGGAGCGCGAGATCACGATCCTGGATCTGCTGACCCACACCTCGGGCCTGGCTTATGGCATTTTCCCATCCTCGCCTGTCGAGGCATTGTACCATGCGGCGAATCTAAACAATGCTACCTCTGCTTCCGAGTTCATCCGCCGGCTGGTTGAGTTGCCCCTGGCCCACCAGCCCGGCACGGCCTGGCGCTATGGCTTTGCTTACGAGGTGCTCGGTCACCTGATCAGCATCTGGACCGACCAGCCGTTCGACGTGTTCTTGCAAGAGCGCGTTCTTGGGCCGCTGGGTATGGATGACACCGGCTTTTGCGTGCCCGAGAACAAACTGGCGTGCTTTGCTGCCCAGTACACGGTCACCGAGAGCGGCGACCTCGCTTTGACCGATCCGCCATCGGCAGCGAGCCAGTTTGCCCGAGCTGACAAACCGCCTTCGGGCGGTGGGGGCCTCGTCTCCACCGCAGCCGATTACCTGCGCTTCGCCCAGATGCTGCTCGACGGCGG
>JAFGJF010000209.1 GCA_016929205.1 Anaerolineae bacterium | reverse complement strand
TGTTTTTCTTTTTCGACAATCGTGGTCACAGTCTCTCCAGATCGATGGCCGCCTCGTAATCGGGCACGGCGTGCACGCCGACGACCAGGGGCCAGTATTGGCCGTTCCAGCTACGGCTGAGGCCCACGGTCAAATAGAGGTCTTGTGCGTTCAGCCGTTCCAGCAGTTCAGCGTGTTTCAAGGCGAGCCTGGGCTGCGCCTCGGTCAGCCAGGTCCGGCCCAGGGCGCGCCACTTGAGATCGGTGACAGAGACACCCTGCTTGCTCATCGCCTTTTGGCAGTTGGCGTTTTCTTGCAGCCTGAATCCCAAACGCGCTTCGTACTTGGACGAATAGTTGTCGATCGCCAGGTTGGCCCAGACCTGTTCGGGGTGCACCAGGCACAGCGAGCGAGTGTGATGGACGAGCACGTCTTGCGGAGCCTGGTCGAGGTATTGGGCCAAAAACCGGGTGCGTCTGTCGCCCTCGAGCCGGCGCAAGCATTTTGGGCGGCAATGGACGCAATCGACCAGCCAATCTTCGACGTGCGGTGGATCGGGGCGCGGTGAGATGAGGTTCAGTTCGACGACGTCGTTGCACTGCACCAGACGCCCCTTACTGTCCGTCATATCGCCGCACAGCAAGGTGTCGAACTCGCGCACGGGGCGCACCCAGCGCAGCCCGGTGACCGGGACAGGATCGGTCGTGAAGCCAGCCGCACAAATGCCGCTGCGCATCTTGGTCATGGCCAGGATCAGCACTTGTTGTACCGACATATTGCTTTTGCTCCTATCACAAATGAACGATAGTCAACTCGGGCAGGTGGGCGGTCCAATATTCGGCGACGAGGCGGCGGTGGCACTGCTGCGCGGTGGGTTCGGCGCACAACAGGCAGGGAGCGTGGTAGCGCTGCAGGATCGCTTGCCCAACCTCTTCACAAGCGCGTTCTTGCAAAAGCGGCAGGAAGCGCGACTGGTAGGCGGCCCAATCTGCGTTTTGGCGATATGCGTCCATGATCTGCGATGTGGGGGCCAATTCTGGATGGTGCTCGTAGGCAATACCAAACCCTTCCGGCAGCAAAAAAGCCAGGGTGTCCTTTTTGGTATAGCCGGCCAGGTGTGATGTGTTGCGAAGGCGAATGTCAATGATGGCGTCGACGTGGGCGGTGCGCAGTTGGGTGATAAAGGTTTCCAGAGATTTACCCTTGTACCCAATGGTATAGACGACGGGCATTGGCGCCTCCATTTCATCCAAACAACGAGAGCTGTTTGGGGATCGATTTTCCCGCGATGGTACTGCCGTCGGGTTGGATGTGCAGCACGTCGATCTCGTGTGCCACCAGGCTCTGGGCGATCAGCTTGTGGCGGTGGCACTGTTCATGATCACCTTCGCTGCACAGGATCACAATTATATCGTTTTTGGCCAATTCAAGCAACTCGGCCACCCCGGCCTGGTAGGGGCCGGTTTGAGCCATACGTTCATAGTCAGGCCGTTCCTCGCCGGGATTGTAGAGGCCCGGGTCGGATGGACGCCCGCCGAGCGTATCGCCCATAAAACGATAGTGCAGGCCGGCCTCCTGGAGCGCGGCAAGCAGCGTCTCGCGGTTGAACTGCGGCACCCAGCGGCTGTAGGGCTGGCTGCGCACGTCTACGACCAGGCTGATATGGTGTTGTTTCAGCAGGGCGATCAAGGCGTCGGCAGTGTGGTTGCTGTGTCCAATCGTGTAAATCCGGGGTCGGGTCATCGTCTTGATCCTTTCATGCGGAGCGAGCTTTTCTGATGACGTGTTGATGGGTATTGTACCGTCAAATGATGACAAAAGCAAAATGGTTTGACTTGATCGTTTATCGATGTTATACTGGCAATATTGATTGAATTGTTGGTGAGAATGAGAATGGATTGGCAGCAGACACCTTATTTTCTCCCTTTGCTCATCACCGCGGCGATATCGACTGCCCTGGCTGCGCTGGTGGGCCGCCGGCGTTCTGTGAGCGGGTCGGTGGCTTTTGTGCTGCTCATGCTGGCCCTCACCGAGTGGTCGATCGGGTACGCGCTGGAGCTGGCGAGTGCCAATCTGCCGGCCCAGATTTTCTGGGCCAAGGTCGAATACCTGGGTATCGTCTCTGTGCCGCCGTTGTGGCTGGCTTTTGCGCTCGCCTACACCGGGCAAAACAGGTGGCTGACGCGGCGCTATGCGATCTTGATGAGCATCATCCCCGCACTGACCTTGATCCTGGTCTGGAGCAACGAATACCATCACCTGCTCTGGCGCGAAATCGCCGTCCGGGACAACGGCACGTTTTTGGTGCTCGATCTGGACTACGGTGCCTGGTTTTGGGTCAATTGGGCATACGCCTACCTGATGCTTTTTCTGGGGACGTTGGTGGTGTTCAGGGCGTTTTTGCGTGCCTTTGCTTTATATCGCAAGCAATCGATGGCTATGTTTCTCGGTGCATTGATCCCCTGGATCGGCAATCTGTTGTATGTCTTTAACCTCAACCCCTTTCCCAACCTCGATCTGACGCCCTTTTCCTTTACCTTGACCGGTGCGGTCGCGGCCTGGGCATTCTTTCGTCTGCGCCTGCTCGATATTGTGCCGATCGCTCGCGGCGTCATTGTCGAGAACATTGACGACGGGGTGATCGTGCTCGACGACCAGGCGCGCATCGTGGACATCAACCCCGTTGCCAGGCAGATCATCGGCAACCCGGACATCGATCCGGTCGGTCAGTCCGTCGAAGCCATTATGACCGACGTGCCCGATCTGGTGGCGCGATATCGTGACGTCAGCCGGATCCGTGAAGAGATTGTCTTGAACCAGGGGGGCGTACAGCGTCACATCGATCTGCGCATCTTGCCATTGCACAGCCAGCGAGGGCATCTTGGAGGACGCCTGGTTGTCTTGAGTGACATCACCGAACAAAAGAGTGTGCAGATGGCTTTGACCAGGCAGATGCGGCGGCAGGCAACGCTCTATCGTTTTCTGATCGAGTTGGGCGAGCATTGGGATCCGCAAGCGATTGCTCGCATGGCGGTGCAGGCTGTCGTCGAACTGACCGATTGGCCTGCCGTGTCCGTCCTGTTGCCCGACAAGGATGAGGATGGTCTGGTCGTTCGTGCCGTGTCCGGAGGGGGACTTGTTCGCATCGGGCAACGTGTGCCGCACGACGCGGGAATGGCTGGTCGAGCTTTTGTCACGGCACAAACGCAGCGCGTACGCGGTGACAAAAGAGTATCGCCTGGCGAACGAGGCGGTCTGTGCTGCGAATTGGCTGTTCCCTTTGAGCGGGGTGGAAGGGTGTTGGGTGTGCTCGACGTCAAGAGCGACCAGCCGGACGCATTTAACACCGATGGCGTGCTGCTGGCCGAATCGCTGGCCGAGGCCATTTCTCTTGCCCTGGACAATGCCCGCTTGTTTCAGAGTACGTTGGATGAGCGGCAGCGATTGTTGGTCTTGATCGAGGCGAGCAGGGATGGTATTATCTTGATTGGCGTCGACGGTCGCGTATTGGTGATCAATGCCGCGGCACTGGACTTGTTAGGCCTTGCAGGCCAACCGCAGGATTGGACCGATAGACCGATGAAAGATGCGCTGTTGGTGCTTCGACGCCATGCGCCAGGAGTGGTGTGGGCGACCTTGGCCGAAGCGCGCCGTATCCGCCGTGGCGACGACCGGCCAGGCGAGGGTGAGTACACGGTATCGCCGCGGGCCATTCATTGGGACAGTTTGCCCGTGATGGCCGATATGAAACCGATGGGGCGGCTGTTGGTGTTGCATGATGTGACCAAGGAACGTCAGTTGGACCAGGTGCGTGAAGACTTGACACATGCGATGGTCCACGATCTGCGCAACCCGCTCACCGGCATATCTGTTTCTCTCGAGCTTTTGGAGGGCAAAGCGGGGCACGCTCTTTCGCCTGCGCAGCGCCGCGTGTTGCGCCTGGGTCAGAGCTCCGCTCAAAAGATGCTCTCCCTGGTGAACGCCATCCTGGACACGAGCCGCCTGGAGAGCGGCCGTATGCCGATCAATATTGTATCGAGCGCCCTGCGCGATATCGTGTGCAGCGTTCTGGCCGAACTCAAGGTGCTGGCCGAAGAGAAAAACCTGTACCTTGAGGAAAACGTGCCGGCGACCTTGCCTCACGTATTGGCCGACGTCACGCTGATCGAACGGGTATTGGTCAACCTGATCGGCAATGGCGTCAAGTTTACGCCAAATGGGGGCGTGATTCGCATAGAGGCCAAGGCGGTACCGGCTTTGGAGGGGCAGGATGGGCAGCGGCCTGAGGGGCAAAGGCCCGAGATGCATATCTCGGTGTTTAATAGCGGCTCTTTTATCACGCCCGAATTACGAGGACGATTGTTTCAGCGTTTTGCAACCGGCCAGGACCAAGCGAGCGGCAGTGGTTTGGGGCTGGCGTTCTGCAAACTGGCTGTGGAGGCCCACGGCGGGCGCATTTGGGTCGAAAGTGAACCCGAGTCCGGAACGGCGTTTGTATTTACGCTGCCCACGCAGGTGCCTGGGCATAGATGACCCAAAGCGCGAGGTTTCGTCGCATCCTCCGCTCAAAACGTCCTGTCCGCACAGATGGTCAGCAGGCAAATCTCATCGCCGACCATCCGATCTGCTCCCCTGGCTAGTTCAGCCTTCAGGTGCGCCAGTCCCGCTGCATAGTCGGCATCCGAGATGGTGATCAGTTGCGAGCAGGTGTCTCGACGCCTGGCTGTTTGTGCAAAGGCTGCCCACGTTTTCCTGGATGTGATCTGGTTCAGGTCGACCTGGATGTTGGCAAATCCGGCGCGTTCCATGTGCCCAACAATGTCGTCATAGGCCATAAAGTCGTCCAGATCGGCTTGCCAGGCAGCCGGAAAGGTGCGGTAAATCAGCCAGCCGGGCATTTCGCGTGGGCAGATGTTGATCATCACAAATCGACCGCCGGGCCGCAGGATGCGCAAAACAGAGTGGATCATCCCTGGCTTGTCCTGAACGTGATGAAAAGAGAATTGGCTGGATATAAAGTCGAACGTGTCGCTGGCCAATGGCGGAAGGGCGCCATCGGCTTGTACCCAACTGGCGTTTGTTTTGCCGCCCGGTTTGGCCATTGCCTGGCACAGCATACCGTGAAACAGATCCAGGCCCACAAAATGGGTGTGCCGCAGGTGGTTCTGGTCGACCAGCACCTGATTGGCGAGGATTTGGTTACCGGTGCCACACCCGATATCCAGAATCGTCAAACTCTGGCTCCGCTCTGGATGCTGCTCGATGAATTGCCGCAAGTGCCGATCGGCCTGTTTTTCGCGCATAGGCTGTTTGTCGTAGCCGTGCGCGATCTGGTCATAGTTTATGCGTTGTTCTTGCAATAGAGGCATCGTGATCGTCCAAAAAACTAGACTATGCCTTATTTTCCTCTGAAGGGGCATATCCTTGCCGGGGATATCCCGGCAAGGATATGCAGATTGAGCTTATTCCAGCGACTTTTTGCTGCGCGTCTTTTGTAGTTCGTGGCTCGGGATGCGGCGGTCGAGCAGATCGAGCGAGATTTCGATCACCTCTTTGGCCTCGTCGGGCGTGGTTGTGCCGATGGTGACCATATCACAGTCGCGGATCGTGTTCCACACAAACCCCAGCCCGGCTACGGGCAGCAGTCGCCCGGCTGCAAGCGGCTTGATCGTCATCACCGGTTTCTTGGCGTTCTGGATGATGCGCATGACCCAGTCGGTTTCGACCTGGAGCAAAAAGCCGGTGGCGTTATAGAGCTGGATGTAGGATTCTACGTCGGCGCCGGTTTTATCGGCATAGATCACCGTCTCTGGCATGTGTGTCGACAGTCCGGGGATCATCCCCCATTCGCGGATCATGGTTGTGTATTTGTCAATGTCGCGGATCTTTTTGTACATACGGTCCATCAGGGCGTCGGTGATCGATTGGTGGGGCATACAAAACGTTGCGCCCATTGTTTTGCATTTGTCAAAAACACGCTCAGGCTCTGATTCTTCCGGCCCGCCGGGCAAAATGTTAAAGTGGGGGGTGATGATCCGGATGAATGCCTGGCCCGTTTTTTGTTCGGCATCCTTGATCGCCGCTTCGAGGTGATCGGACATCGGAGCCATCACCGCGTCGATGCCGTATTCGGCATAGGTGGACAGAATGCTGCTGATCCGTTTCCTGGTTTGCAGCTCCTTGATCCACGTGTCCTGGGCTTTGCTGGTATGCGAATAGCCGAGGAACCAGTTGGTGCCAATCAAGAGTCGGGGCAGGCTCACACCGCCGACGGTGGTTCTGGGGAATTGAGTCATGTTTGAGTCTCCTTGTTAGTTGAAAAAGGTTGATATGTCATAGTTGGTCGTGTCAAGTTTCCACCGTACCCTGTAATACCCAGTTTTTGATGCTCAAACCGACCAGGATGCCTACAACGAATATGGCCCAAAAGACCCAGATGGGCGCATTCTCGAGGCCGCTGCGCAGGCTCATCCCAAATAAACTGGCGATGGCCGTGAGCGGAAAAAAGATGGCAGCCAGCACGTTAAGCCGATGTCCGGTTTGAGCAGCCTGCATACTGAATTGGGCTTGCTCTTCGTTCTTGGTGGCTATGTGAAAGTCGAGCGCATTCTTGGTATCCGAATAAAGCAGATCGAGGGTGCGCTGCAGTTCATAGGCTTCGTCGCGCAGGTCGATGATGTCGCGATCTTGGGGAATGCCTTCTCGTGCTGCTTGCAGAGTGGCATGAAGGTTTTGAGCGGCATGGTTCAGCGGGGATAGTTCTTCCAAAACGGCAAAATAATCTTGAGCTGTTTGTGCTTGTTCGTATGCCTTATCGATCTGGTCCGCGGCCTCGTTATATGTGTTGATGTGTTTCCACAGCATCTCCAGCCCTTCGCCCCAGCCATCGCAATACCACTTGCCTTCCGGGGTGCGCCAGAAAAAGACGCCCACTCGTTCTCGTTGGTCGCTTTTGGGTGCTTTGTGCAGGACGAGCAACAAATGTCCATCGGCCACCATTGCTCGCTGTTTTCCGGGACTTTTTTGACCGAATCGTTTTTTGATCTCGTCGGGAAGGTCCCACGATGTGGGGGGATTCAGAGCCATAATCCATCCTCCTTTTTACGCGCACAGTTGCTCAACAACTCTGAAAATCATAGCACAAATCAAGTTGATTGGCAAGCAAAGGGTATATCTGCTGCCCGGCGGACAACAGCGCGAGTTGGTGGTTAACCGCCTGGTTGTGCTATAATGAACTAGCGCTCGATCACCCGGATGGGTGACTTGAATCTCATCTTTCGCTCATTTCTGGCGTGAAAAACGAAAATGTGCCATACTTGTGGCACTATGGCAAAAGTAAAGATACAAACAGAACGA
>JAFGJF010000208.1 GCA_016929205.1 Anaerolineae bacterium | reverse complement strand
TGGATCGACGGGTTGCTGGACGAACTGGGACAGGACGATGCGGCCGGCGCTTATGTGAACCTGGAGCAGGACTGTATCATGATGCCCACGCTGAATCCCCCACAGAGCCATGCCTGGCGGAGCGGTGTCGACGAATGGGGCCGGGTGTGGCAGGATGGCGTGTACGCGGATGGGGTTGTGGTTAGCGAGGCGGACCTCGAACGATATAGCCCGCCCCTGGCTTTTGTGGAACAGTTCTATGACGCTGAGCGCATTCGTGCCGTCCGGGCGCGCTATCCGTTGCATTGTCTCATCTACGGCTCTCATCTCGGCCCGTTCACTGCCGGGTATATGGCGATGGGATTTGAACGATTCTTTGTCCGGCTGGTCGACGAACCCGCATTCGTGCGTCGCCTGTTGCAAAATCGTACCGAATGGTGTATTGCGGTGTTTAAAGAGGCAGTCAATTTGGGGGCACAGGTGCTTGTCCTGGGCGACGATGCAGGGTATCGCGACGGGCCTATGATCTCGCCCCGTATGTGGCGCGAGTTTGTCTTGCCATACCATCGCCAGATCGTCGATGCCCTGGACGTGCCGGTTATCTGGCACAGTGATGGGAACGTCAAACCACTCTTGCCGATGGCCATCGAAGCGGGGTTCGTTGGCTTTCACGGTTTGGAGCCGGCGGCAGGGATGGACCTTGCCGAGATCAAAAGCGCGTTTGGCCGGGATCTCGTTCTGATCGGCAATGTGGACGTGAACGTATTGTGTGGGGCCGATCTTGAGGCGGTGCGTCAAGAGGTCGATCGCTGTATTGTTCAGGGTTCGCCCGGTGGCGGATTCATGATGGCCAGTTGTAACAGCATCTTTGAAGGCATGAACCCGGCTGCCGTGGCCGAGATGTTTCGCTACGAGGGACAGGTAGGTTTTTATCAAGGGAGAAGACATGATCATTTCGATTCGTGACAGATTCAGGTCGACCGCAGTCCTGTGGGGGCGTTATGTGCTCATCCTGGCGTTTTCGGTGTTTATGGTGAGCCTGGGTCAGGGATTGCTCAACGGTGCGAGCACCAATTTCTTTGTCGACGTGCTCGGGTTGAGCAGCAAACAGGTATTGTGGCTGGCCGGCATCCGCGAGATCCCCGGTTTGGGGTTGATGTTCATCGCCGCGCTGATCACCCATTGGCCGCTCTCGCGGCGCGCTGCCGCTTCGTTGTTGCTGATGGGCATCGGATATGGCCTGTACACGATTATCCATTCGTACACTGCACTGTTGGCGATAGCCGTTGTCGCCAGCCTGGGTTTTCACATCTGGATGCCGCTGCAAAGCACGTTGGGCCTGGCACTGACCAAAAAAGAGCAAGCCGGGCGCATCCTGGGCGCTTTGACCTCAGTGAGTGCACTGGCCTCAATCGTCGGTATGGGGATGACGGCGCTGCTGGCGACGACGCTTCCTTTGCGCGCTTTTTATCTCGTGGGCGGGATCACCATCGTCATTGGCGGGTTGCTTGTCTCGCACATCTCGACGACTGTTGGCGCGCACACAGAGACCCAACCTCGAATGACCCTCAAATGGCGATATTGGCTCTATTACGTGCTGATCTTTTTTGAAGGGTCGCGGATGCAGGTCTTTGGCGCCTTTGGCACGCTGGTCCTGGTGCAAAACTATGGTTTCGGTGCGCGCGAGATTAGCCTGCTTTTGGTAGTGAGTGGGATCGTCAATTTTGTGCTCGCGCCACGCCTGGGGCGGTTGCTGGATGTCGTCGGCGAGCGGATCACGCTGTCGGCCAGCTATGTCGCCCTGGCGTTGTGTTTTGTCGGCTATGCGACCGTGCACAATGCCTGGTTCCTGGCTGCGATGCTGATCGGGATCAATTTCCTGGTCACTTTGCGCATTGGCCTATCGACCTACGTGCGGCGCATTGCTCCGCCGGAAGAGTTGGCGTCGACACTTTCCGCCGGGGTGAGCATCAATCACATCACCTCGGTGTCCATGTCGCTCGTGGCCGGATCGTTGTTGGAACGGGTCGGCTACGAGTGGTTGTGCTGGGGCGCGGCGGCGGTGATCATGCTGTCGGTTCCCTTTGCGCTGGCGATCAAGGTTCATGCGCCAAGTGAAAGCGTGGCAGCGACCTGAACAGGTTTTAGGTTGTGCTGGAATGGCTGACTCGATCGGGAGCGTGTCAGGTTTATCCACAGGTAGCACATGTAGAAGGAATTGTGCCACCTGTGGATAATCGTTGCTGCTTGCGTCTTGGTGTCGCGGATCAGCCTAGCATCCGTTTCGGGCGAGCGTCTCTGACTGTTGGGCATCTTGTGGGGCAATCTGGCTACGCTCTCTCCACGATGGCGAAATACGGTGGCGGGGACGGCGAGATGGCGCAATCAGAGCCACGATCTTGTTACGATCCTCTCGCGCTGCGACGTTGGCCCGCCGATCATTCTCTCGCACTCGTGGGGAGCGGCTGCGCAGAGCCTCGATTTTTTTGGCTTAGCCGTATACGCCGTACGTCTTGCCAGTATCGATCATCGCGTGCAGGTTTTCAGGGGTGGTGTCATCGAGGACTGCGCCGTTGGCGAGGATGTAGCCGCCATCTTGAGCCACATCGTCGATCAGTTTCTTGACGTAATCCTCAACCTCCTGCGGCGTTCCGGCTTTGAGCAGTGAGCCGGGCACGTTGCCGCCAAAGCAGGCCCAACCGCCCAATTTTTTCTTGACCTCTTTCATATTGGTCTGGTCAAACATCCACACCGTGTGCCCGGCGGGAATGTCCGGGTCGGTGATGATGTCTAGGCGCTGGTTGTAACCGCCCTCCACGAACAGGTAGGGCACCGTGCCGGCTTGAATCAGACCCAGGAGAACCGCCTTCAAGGTTGGCCAGTAGAACTTTTCAAAGTCCTTGTTCGACATGAACCCATCGGCGCCCTTGTGCAGCGGAATAAAGATCAACGGGTTGTCGTTGGCCATTGCATTGCGCACGCCCATGTCTATCGCGATCGGGACGAGCCTTTCCATAGCGGCGATCAGTTTGTCGGGTTGGCGGTACATATCGAGCATAATGCCTCGCGTGCCGCGCAGCGTGTCGCCCAGTGTGTCGAATGGGGCCTTGGTAAAGCCACCAATGGTCGACGGCAGCCCCAGCCCGGCAATAGAGGCCCCTTCGATGGGCCCGACGGCCGAGATCCATTCCATGATGACCTGGCCTGCCTCTAAAAAAGTCTTGAAAGCTTGTTGCACGGGGGGAATGCCCGCGGGGATCAGGGCCAGCCCGACGAAAGGCAACTCGACGATATCGGTCCATGGCCCGAGCATCTGCCACGGTCCTAACGCCCCGAGAACGCGTGGTAGGTAGGACCGCATAAAGTAACTGCTGGGGTCGGTGATCAAGAGGTCATACTCGTCGGCCATCATGTACTCGCCTTCAACACACTGGTATGACGTGCCGGCAGGGGTGCCGTGGCCGGGCCAATGATAATTTTTGACGTCAAGCATGTCGAAAGCCTTGCCCGGTCCAATCAACGCGGCGCTGACCAGGCAGTCTGGCATAAAGTCGGCGTTGTATTTTTTCCACGCATTGCCCAGCTTTTCATAGTCGTACATAGCTTCCTGGACGGTGATGCCGCCGTATTCGGCCGGATAGACGCCGGTCCAGGGTATGACCGGGACGCGCTCGGGCTTTTTCAACTGCACAACATCTTTTATCATCCGGGTACGTTTTCTGTACCCCTGCTCTGCCTCCGGGCTGGCAAACTCGATCTTGGCCAGCGCCCAGCTGTCGAGGCGGACTTTTTGCCGTTCTCTTGCTGTCAGTTTGCTCCAATTCTCGGGTATGGCAAACATCTCTCAACCTCCTATCCACTGCTTGGCAAGGGTGACTGCGGCCATGGCGTCCCGTCCGTAGGCGTCAGCGCCGGTGTACTGGCGGATCTGCTCGTCGACCTGGCCACCGCCGATCATGACCTTGACGTCGTCCAGCCCGGCTGATTTCAACGCTTCAACTGTTGCTTTCATTGGATCGTAGGCCAGAGTCAGGAAACCGCTCAGGCCAACGATGGTGGCTCCCGTCTCTTTGACTGCTTCCACGAACTTGGTCGGGGGCACATCGACGCCCAGGTCTGTGACGTCAAAGCCGTTGACGTCCAGCATAAAGGCGACAATGTCCTTGGCGATGTCGTGGATATCGCCCTCAACGGTGCCGATCACGACCTGGCCTCGCGTTTGGGCCGATGCGGCCTGCTCTTTCATCAGCGGTTTGACCTTTTCAGAGATCTGCTTGAGCACCTCGCCAGCCAGGATCAGCTCGGGTACAAAGCAGTCCCCGTCCTCAAAGCGTTGGCCGATGACCTCCATCGCTTCGCGGCATGCATCGAGTACGTTGAGCGGGTCTGTTCCACCTTGCAGCATTTCATCGGTGATGCTGAGCGCATCATTCTCCCGCATGTCGGTGATGGCATCAATCAGTTTTTGCGACATAACCAACCTCCCGTCTTTACAATGAGAAGAGCCCTGGCGGATACACGCCACCTGCCTGCTGCTCTTCTCTTAGCCAATAGGGTTATCAAACACTCCAAGTGCCCTGTAGCATTTTATGGACCAGAGCACTAGAGCCGTCGATCTCTTTGTGGCGCAAACCAAAGCGAACTGCCTTGCGCTGGCTGTAGGCACGGTAGCACTCGATCTGGTGATGCAATCGTCCACCTTGGGCACCACCGGTGTGCCATCATGCGTCTGCAATCCCATGATGGCCATCGAGCACAGTCCGTAGCCGGGCAAAATCGTATCAACTTGGGGGGCCAGTGCAGGGTATGGTGGATCGATCACTCGTATCCTCGCTCATAGCGCATATTATATACTTATATAGACAAGTTGTCAAGAGCAACGTCAGGGATTTGACCTTTTCTGGGAGATGTTATACACTTGCTTATACAACAAGTTGACTGTACTGACATCGGAGTGGACTTTTGGAACGAGCAAATATAGACCGTACCTCATACGAACCGGCCTATGCCCAGTTGACCCGCATCCTGCGCGAACAGATCGCGTCCGGTACGTTCCGTCCTGGGGACCGTCTGCCTTCCGAGTCACAGCTTTGCAAGCGCTATGGAGTTAGCCCGATGACGGTACGCCGGGTGATCAACATCCTCGTCGATCAGGGTGTGGTGCTTGCCGAGCAAGGACGAGGCACTTTTGTCAAGCCCCTGGAATTGGGTACGGCCACATTTGACCTCGGAAGGTTACAGCGTCTTTTCCGCGACGAAGAACAGGCCACGGTCAAGCTGCTGGAGGCGCGTATCGCCTCGGCCAACGAGCGAACTGCTCTAAAACTTGACATTCAGGCCGGAGAACGGACCGTCTACGTTCGCCGGCTGATCTGCCAGGGTCAAGACCCCCTGCTGCTGCATCGTGAGCACGTGATTTATGATCCTACACGTCCCCTTGTCGAAGCCGAACTCGAGATCACCGCGCTCAGCGGCCTGTTCACCGGCGGTGGCGGATTGGCTCTCAAGTGGGGCGATCTGACCATCGACGCGACTGTGCTGACTGACGAGGAGGCCGTTTTGTTGAGTGCAGATGCGGGAGATCCAGCTTGGCGCCTGGAGCATATTTTCTACGATTTTGACACCCGGCCAGTCAGTTGGGGGTGGTTCATCTGTCCTGGCAATCATCTGCGTTTCACCGCCACTGTGGGGGTACCTGATTAAGAAAGGGCTAGTTCGTGAACGTTATCGATCAGAGTGTGGCATTGGTTGCCGCCGTTGCTGACCTCGAAGAAGAGATCGCCCTGAAACTTGTCCGCCAACGCCTGGATGCCGGCGACGATCCGCTGCGGGTTATTCTGGATTGTCAGGAGGGATTGCACCAAGTTGGCCTGCGTTACGAGCAAAACGAATACTATTTGGCCGGGTTAATTATGGGCGGCGAGATCTTGCGCCAGGTGATGGATATGGCTCAGCCTCTTATAGAACGCCAGGTTTCAGGCCATGCCTCGGGCCGTATACTGCTGGGCACGGTACAGGGAGATATCCACGACCTGGGCAAAAACATTGTCAATATGCTGCTCAGCTGCCACAATTTTGTTGTCCACGATCTTGGCGTGGACGTATCACCCACGACCTTTGTTGAGCAGGCTGCCGAGATCCGGCCCGACATTGTATGTCTTTCTGGGCTGCTGACCAGTGCATATGATGCAATGCACGAAACAGTCACCCAACTGCGCGCTCGGGGGTATCAAGGCCCGATTATGATTGGCGGCGGTCAACTCAATGAACAGGTTTTCCAGTATGTGGGTGCCGATTATTGGGTGACCGATGCGGTGGCTGGTGTAGACCTGTGTAGACGTCTGGTAGCCGACAAGGCGCAAAAGTCCGAAGGATCTGGCTACACCCAATACAAGCTGGAGAAGGAACCTGGCCTGTTTTGAGCATATTACATCTCGCCGGGATAGGGCAAGGGGCTTTCCGGCTCGCCGAGATAGCCTTTTTCGATAAAGGCGATCAAGCCCAGCAGTCCGCCCCAGTGGTAAAAGGCGTCACTGTTGTGCTTGTCACAGCCGATACCGGTGTCGGCGCTGTAATTCTTGTAGACGTGACCACGTTCCAGCCATTCTTTCAGCAACAACTGTTTTGATTTCTCCGCCAGGTCGGTGCGTGCCTGCGGCAGGTCGTATCGCCGCAAGCTCAGGTACACCAGCAGGTTCAGGCCGGAGGGAGGAAAGGAAGGTGACGACCTTGGTAGGTTTTGATTACGATCCGGACTTGACGCCGGATATTCGTACAGTTGTGGCCAGGGAGACGGAGGGCATCACCAGGCGCACGCTGACCTATGCCACGCCATTTGGCTATCGCCGTGCGGCAGAAATGATTGGACCGGCAAGCGAAGGCCCGTTTGCGGCGATCTTGTACGTTCACTGGTACGAGCCCGAGTCGCCGGATTCGAATCGCACCCAGTTTGTAAAAGAAGCGATACAGATGGCGCGGCACGGCGTGGTCTCGCTGTTGATCGAGACAATGTGGTCGGATCGAGACTGGTTCATCAAACGCACCCAGGATGATGACTATGAAAGCTCGGTGCGGCAGGTCATCGAATTGCGGCAGGCGATGGATTTGCTGTTGGCGCAGCCGGGCGTCGATGCCACCCGGTTTGCCTGCGTCGGGCACGATTTCGGCGCTATGTATGGCGTGTTGATGGGCAGCGTCGATCCGCGACCAACGTGTTACGTGCTGATGGCCGGGACGCCTCGTTTTTTCGATTGGTTTCTGTATTATCCCCGGCTGGAAGGGGATGCGCGCCAGGCCTACGTCGAAAGCATGGCTCCGCTCGATCCGATCAACGTAGTGGCCGAGCTCTCGCCCGCGCCGCTCTTGTTCCAGTTTGCCAACGACGACTTGCACGTCCCCAAAGAACGGGCGTCGGCGTTTTACGATGCGGCCGGAGAGCCTAAAGAGATCAGGTGGTACGATACCGATCATGGGCTTGACGAAGCGGCGACCCGGGAACGGATGGCCTGGTTGGCCGAACAATTGAGACTTGAAACAGCCAAAAAGACGCTGCCAACCGCACGACAATAAGGCCGTATGGGTATGATGCGTCTGCAGGCCAGTCGCAAGATGAATGTGAGGATGACGGTGCGATCTCACCATGACTTCGCATTTTGTGCGATCGATCACCCGGTGTATAATTCCCGGTGCAAGCATCAGCAGGTGTCAACCTATCCAATACAAAGGAGACCATCATATGGCTTTATCCCCAAGCAATCTCAAGTGTGAGTACAAGGTCAATCCGATCGGCATTGATACGCCCAGGCCCCGGCTGAGCTGGCAGATCCAGTCGCCAGCTCGCGGCGTGACGCAAACAGCCTATCAGGTTCACGTAACTGGTGACGACGGCGCCGTGCTTTGGGACTCGGGCCGGGTCGATTCGGATCAGTCGATCCACGTGTCCTATGGTGGTCCCGCACTCGTGTCGGGCCAGCGCTGCGCGTGGCAGGTGCGCGCGTGGGTGGATGGCGCCCAGGTTTCGGCGTGGAGCGAAGCGGCGACCTGGGAGATGGGCTTGCTCCAAGCCGATGATTGGCAGGCGCAGTGGATCGCGCCGGACATCGAGGAGGATATCAACAAATCGAATCCCTGTCCGATTCTGCGCAAAGAGTTTATCGTCGACGGCGAGATTCGAGCTGCGCGGCTGTACGTGACTGCGCACGGGCTTTACGAGGCCGAGCTGAACGGCCAGCGCGTGGGCAACCAGGTGTTGACGCCTGGTTGGACCGTTTACGACGAACGGCTGCAGTACCAGGTATATGACGTGGGTGAACAATTGGCTGTAGGCGAGAACGCGATTGGTGTCACCCTGGGCGATGGGTGGTTTCGGGGCAATCTGGGCTTTAGCGGGCAGCGTAACGTCTATGGTGAAACGCTGGCCCTGCTTTTGCAACTCAAGGTCGAATACGCCGGCGGCCGTATCGAGTGGGTGGCCGTCAGCGACGAGACCTGGAAAGCGTCGACCGGTCCCATTCTCTCATCCGACATTTACAACGGTGAGCGCTATGACGCGCGCCTGGAAAGGCCTGGTTGGAGCCATGTCGGTTACGACGACGGCGACTGGAAAGGCGTCAAGGTCGCCGAGCACAGCAAAAAAGTGCTTTGTGCGCCTGCCGGACCGCCGATCTCGAGGATAGAAGAGATCTCACCGGTCGAGATCATCCGCACGCCCGAAGGCGATACCGTGCTCGATATGGGCCAGAATATGGTTGGCTGGGTGAGGCTGCGGGTAAAAGGTGATGCCGGCACGACCGTCACCCTGCGTCACGCCGAGGTGTTGGACAAGGATGGCAATTTCTATATCACAAACTTGCGCTCGGCCGAGCAGACAAACAGTTACACGCTCAAGGGTGGCGGCGTCGAAGTGTATGAGCCAAGATTCACCTTTCAAGGTTTCCGCTACGTTGTCGTCGATGGCTATCCCGGCAAACTGACGCTGGATAGTTTGACCGGCGTCGTCGTCCATTCTGATATCACGCCGATTGGCAGTTGGGAAAGCGATAACGGGCTGCTCAATCAACTCCAGCACAACATTGTGTGGGGACAAAAGGGTAATTTTGTCGACGTGCCCACCGACTGCCCGCAGCGCGACGAGCGCCTGGGGTGGAC